>NZ_DBLZZO010000011.1:0-76833 GCF_057858645.1 Eubacterium sp. | reverse complement strand
ACTTCCGGCTTGATATACCACTTCCATTTCAGCCAAGTCCTTATTGCGATGTTCTTTTCTGCTTGCATTTAAGATTTCGTCCTTTTTCATAAAAACACCTCCATGCCAAGTTTTCTTTGCATGTTTTAATTATACACATACCAAGTTTTCTTGTCAATAGAGTTCATAAAAAAGTTACAACCGATATAATAGATAACTTTTCTACCACTTCGATTATACTCGCAACTTAATGACTTCTTGAATACTTGCCGAAAAAGAAAAACTGCCATCGGTTTGACAGCAGTTCTTCTTCGGTTAGTATCCGTTAGGAATACACAATATCATTCATTACAATCTCATCGGCACAGGCTCGAATGTTATTCATCAATCCTATCCATCTCATCATATCCGTTGCTTTCAGTTCTTCTGTTACACCTTGCTTCTTTGCCATTTCCTTTATCAGATATTCCGCCATATCACGAGCCGAAGTATCAATTTCGGCAAGGTGTTCATATAACTTTCCGCTTGTCAGCAGATTAAAATATAGCACACTTTTCGACAAATTCTTACAAATAACTACAAATTTTTTCACAAGAAACGAAAAAAACGATACTGCATCTCTGATAAGGCTTTTCATACAGATCCATAAAATCATCCGGACAGGAAATCTGATTACCAATATGGTATCTACAATCAGATATAGTGCAAATGCTTCGTCAGACCACCCCCCGAAACAAGTTCCCGGAATATTGATTATCATGAATCCGAAACAACCCAATCTCCCTACTTGTTCTGTGACCTCAACATATTTATTGTTCCACTTATTATCAAATCCATCTTTGCACTTAATCGCAAATACAACATTGGGTATCATAATGACTGCAATAAAAATCAGCCCAAAAACATTAAGTCATTCCATATTATCTACCATCACAAACTTCGATTTGTAAATTTCATTGAATATGAATTTTATCTTTCTCCAGTAGATACAGATATGTAATCGGATTCTGTGCCGACTGATTCAACTTCAATCCGACTATCGACTTTCCAATGTAGAACGATTCATTCTCATCCATACCTCTTTGGTAGAGTCTATTTATTTTGATGACAAGGATTTTATGCCTGATGTCTTTTTCTTCAAGTGGAGCGGCACCGTTTATTCTTTCACACTCATCAACCGATAAAGCCTCTGCAGAATGGTGTCCGGCAACAATGTTTGTAAGTCCCGCGTCACCAACATAGTTGAAAGCATTAATCAGTGAAGCCTCTGCAGCAAATGCCTCTTCTTCGGTTAAGTTTGAATTGATGATTATTTTCTCAACCTCAAATCCGGCATTCTTAATATCCGCAATAGTCTTCAGTTTCAACTTCTCGCTATCAGGACTGCCCAGGCTCTCTTTTTCATGTTCATCATCCTTTGTTACAACTGCTGCTTTCTTTTCTCTCAATCTCAATATTCCTGTCTATCCAACCATAAAATTTCCTAGATTTTTAAAAGCTTTTAGGACATTTTTTGCGGTATTATTTCCAGTAACCAAAACTATCGAAATCCCATTATTTCAAGCCTTTTTCATACTATCAATTATGTACTTTAGTCAACAGAACCACTGTCTCCACATGCACTGTCTGACCAAACATGTCGCATGGTGTTGCTTCCTTTAACTTATACCCATGTTCTTCAAGCCACTTCAAATCCCTTGCCAATGTAGCGCTGTCACAGCTTACATAAACAATTCTCTCCGGATTCATTTTTACAATAGTATCAAGTAACACCTGGTCGCAACCTTTTCGTGGCGGGTCCACCACAATCACATCCGGCTTACATTCAGGTTGATTTTTATGTTCCTCAAAATATTTAGGAACTACTTCTTCTGCTGCCCCAACCAGAAACTCTGTATTTTCCATGCCATTTATGGCAGCGTTTTCTCTGGCATTGTCAATTGCTTCAGGAACAATCTCCACGCCAATAACCTTCTTTGCAGCTTTTGCAAGGAAAAGAGAAATACTTCCAATACCACAATACAAATCCCACACAGTTTCTTTACCTGTAAGGTTTGCATATTCCAGCGCCTTGTTGTAAAGCTTTTCTGTCTGAATTGGATTTACCTGGAAAAATGACAATGGAGAAATTCTAAACTTAACATCCCCAATGTAATCTTCAATATAATCTTTTCCGTACAAATTAATAATTTCTCTGCCTAAAATTACATTGCTTTTTTCTTTATTTACATTAAGACAAATACTTGTCATGTCATCAATTTGCAATAACTGTTCCACCAATTCCTGTGAATGTGGCAATTTATTTCCATTAATAACCACACAAACCATTATCTCATTTGTAAAAGCACCAATTCTAATAAGAACATGTCTCACCAAACCTTTGTGTGCTTTTTCATCATAAGGTTTAATGTTATAAATATTCATAAAAGTTTTTACTATATGCATTACGGTGCCATTTACGTCACCATCTTTTTCAATACCAAGAAGGCAATTGTCCACGCTAATAATGGAATGAGTTCTGCCTGCATAAAAACCGCTGACAATATTTCCCTCTCTGTCCAGACCTACCGGAAACTGTGCCTTGTTTCTATAATGAAAAGGTCCGTTGTCTTCATGTCCCTTTACTGACAACTCTTCCATGCCGATAATAGGCTTCATTTCAAAGTCTTCTATGCCACCAATTCGTTTAATATTGTTATAGACTTTTTTCTCTTTAAATTCCAACTGCTGCTTGTAATTCATTGCCTGCAACTGACAGCCTCCACAGCGGTTTGCCTCAGGGCAAAGAGGCTCTACACGATAAGGGGATGGCTTTACAACTTCAAGTAATTTGGCAAAAGCAAAATTCTTTTTTGCCTTCATTATTTTCACCTTTACCACATCGCCAATAACTGCATCTTTTACAAAAAGAGCATAGCCATCAACTTTGCCTATGCCCTCTCCTGTAGTTCCCTGATCAATAATTTCTATTTCAATAATATCATTCTTATTAAACATATATTTTAATCATTCTCCATTTTTATTCAGTAGTTCTTCTAATGTTGCTCTCTAAAAATCTATTGTAGCCTAACCACTGGTCTGATGTTGCTGTTCCGTTACTCTTAAAGATTTCCATAACTGTTTCCATCTTTGCGTCTGTATTATCTGCAAAATTAAGTGCAACAGCTTCAATTAATGCCGGCTTCTTTGGTGAACCGTATTCAAGCTCGCCATGATGCGCCAAAATACAATGCTTCAATTCATTTGCCTGCTTTGTTGGAAAATCAGGTATTGTTGCTATAATCTTTGAAAGCATTTCCGAACCCATAACAATATGACCTAACAACTGACCTGCATCTGTGTATTCATTAGAAGGAAAATCTGATAATTCATATACTTTTCCAATATCATGACAAATAGCCGAAGTAATAAGTAAATCCCTGTTTAAAATAGGATATTGTTTTGTATAAAAATCGCATAACTTTGTTACTGAAAGTGTATGCTCTAATAAACCACCGATAAATCCATGGTGAACACTTTTAGCCGCTGAATGTTTCTTAAATGCCTCTGCAAAATTTGCATCATCAACGAATAATGTTGTTAAAATCTGTTTATAATAAGGGTTATTAACACTGGCGATGAATTTTAGCAATTCTGTCATCATTTCGTCGATGTTTTTATCAGTGCAAGGTAAATAATTTGATGGATCAACATTTTCTTCACTTACTTTTCTTGCGCGCTTAATACTAAGCTGTGTCTGACCGTTAAAAACTGTAACGTCTCCATGAACTTCTACATAATCTAATGCGTCAAAATCATCAATGCCCATTGAACCCGGGTCCCAGATTTTTGCATCTAACTGTCCTGTTTTATCCTGTAAAATAACATTCTCATACTCTTTTCCTGTTTTTGTCATTGCGCTACTTTTTTGTTTGCATAAGTATACTTCCTGTACTCTTTCACCTTCACGTAATGTTTCGATATATTTCATTATTTCCTCCTAATATAAGAATTTACTTTTATACACATTTAAGCTAAACTTTATTATAATTGATTATGTATTCAAATACAAGAACAGTACCACTGTATTTGGTGGCAGAATATGTATAGTTACATCAAATAAATGGAGATTATAAAATGAACAAAAAGGTATTAAAAACATTAGAGTTTAACAAAATTATTGACTTGCTAAAAGAAGAAGCAGGTTCTGACATGGGTCGCAGACTTTGTGAGAATCTCACCCCTTCATCTGATTATCATGAGATAAAAATAATGCAGCAAAATACAGGCGATGCACTTACACGAGTTTGGCAAAAAGGGAGTCTTTCTTTTTCGGGACTTCACAACATTGGTGAATCCCTTAAACGATTGGAAATTGGCAGCACCCTTGGCATGGGAGAACTTCTTAGAATCAGTTCCCTATTAAAAGTTGCCAACAGGGTTAAAACTTTTTCAAGACGAGATGACGATGGTAACAAAGACAGCCTAGACGATATGTTTGAAGCCATTGAGCCTCTTACTAATTTAAATAAAGAAATTGAAAAGTGTATTATTTCTGAAGAAGAAATGGCAGATGATGCTTCTTATAACTTAAAAAATATTCGAAGACAGATGAAGCTGACAAACGATAGAATTCACAGTCAGCTTAGTAACCTTGTTAATTCTACTAACAACAAAACATACTTACAGGACTCTCTTATTACCATGAGAGACGGTCGTTACTGCGTTCCTGTTAAACAAGAATATCGTGGCAATGTGCCGGGAATTATTCACGACCAGTCCTCAACAGGTTCAACTCTTTTTGTAGAGCCTACTGTAGTTGTGGAACTTAATAACAAGTTGCGTGAACTATCAGTTAAAGAAGCTGATGAAATTCAAATTATACTTGCTAATTTAAGTGTTACATGTAGCGAATACATGGAACAGCTTAGAACTGACATGAAGTTACTGCCTAAACTTGACTTTATTTTTGCGAAAGCAAATCTTGCCAAGAAAATGAAAGCAACCATGCCTGAGTTTAACGACAAACGTTTTATAAACATTAAACAGGGACGTCACCCATTACTTGATCCAAAGAAAGTAGTGCCAATAGACGTTAATTTAGGAAAAGATTTTAACCTGCTTATTGTTACAGGTCCTAACACCGGTGGTAAAACAGTTTCCCTAAAAACAGTTGGTCTATTATCATTAATGGGCCAATCAGGTTTACACATTCCTGCATTTGAGGGCAGTAGCCTTGCAGTATTTAAAGAAATTTTTGCAGACATTGGTGACGAGCAGAGTATTGAGCAAAGTTTAAGTACCTTCTCAGCCCATATGGTAAACACTGTAAATATTTTAGACAAAGCTGATCAGGACTCTCTTGTTCTCTTTGACGAATTAGGTGCAGGAACTGATCCGGTAGAAGGTGCAGCTCTTGGAATTTCAATTCTTAACTTCTTAAAGAATATGGGTACAAGAACCATGGCAACAACTCACTATAGTGAGTTAAAACTTTACGCCCTCTCCACCGATGGTGTCCAGAATGCCAGTTGCGAATTTGATGTTGAAACTTTAAGACCAACTTACCGCTTATTAATTGGTATACCGGGAAAAAGTAATGCCTTTGCAATTTCAGAGAAACTTGGATTACCTAAATTTATTATTGATGATGCCAAATCAAGAATTGATGCTGAAGATGAGCAGTTTGAAGATGTTTTAGCTGAACTTGAACGTCAGAAGAAACAGATTGAAAAAGACCACGAAACAATTTCTGTTTACAAGTCTCAAATAGCGTCTTTGAAAAAAGATTACGAATACAGAACTAAAGAAATTAATGAAAAGAAAGATAAGATTTTATCTAAAGCAAGGGAAGAAGCCCTTGATATTCTTAAAGAAGCTAAGGAAACTGCTGATACAGCAATTAAAAATATTAACAAATACGGTAAGTCCGGCAATACAAAAGAACTTGAAAAATCAAGAACTGCCGTTGGTTCAAAAATTAAAAAGAATCAAAGCCACAGTTCGATTAAGGCTTCTAAGCCTTCAAAATCTTACAAAGCTTCTGACTTTAAACTTGGAACAGGGGTTAAGGTGCTTAGCATGAACTTAAATGGTACTGTTGCCTCCCTTCCAAACGCAGCCGGTAACTTAACTGTCAAAATGGGTATTTTAAACAGCAAGGTTAATATTAGGGACTTAGAAATTATTGATGAACCTGATATTAAGGCACCGGGTCTTACAAGAAACAGTAGCGGCAAGATTAAAATGAACAAATCTCTTAACGTGAAGATGGAAATCAACT
Organism: Eubacterium sp.; assembly: GCF_057858645.1. Lineage (NCBI taxonomy): Bacteria > Bacillati > Bacillota > Clostridia > Eubacteriales > Eubacteriaceae > Eubacterium > Eubacterium sp. The sequence goes on along the minus strand of NZ_DBLZZO010000011.1, from coordinate 70,592 downwards.
TAATCGGTAAAACTGTTGATGAAGCTTTAGGTGAACTTGAGAAATATCTTGATGATGCTTACATTGCACATTTACCACAGGTTTATGTAATTCATGGTAAAGGCACAGGCACATTAAGAAAAGCAGTTCAGAATTATTTGAAAACCTGCTCTTATGTTAAGTCATACAGAAACGGCGAGCATGGTGAAGGGGGTGCAGGTGCTACAGTAGTAGAATTTAAGTAATGTTTAATATTAGAAAATAAAATTTTGTATTATTGCAGATTTTATTTTTTGTATTATTGCAGATTTTATTTACTGCAAATAAGATATTTTTACATTTTATTATAAGCTATTTAACATAAGAACTTTATGATATAATTATTAAAAATCGGCTGAAAAATTTTAATTAACATTATATTTCCATTATCTTTAAAATATAAAAGATACTAGGATTTTAATTTTTCAGTAACCATTAATGGGAGGACAATCAAATGGCAAACAAACAGAAAATATTAATAGTTGATGATGATGCAAACATTGCAAATCTTATTTCTCTTTATTTAACAAAAGAGTGTTTTGATACAAGAACAGAAGAAGACGGTCAGTCAGCACTTAACGCTTTTAAGGAATATAATCCTGACCTTGTACTTCTTGACATTATGCTACCGGGCATTGACGGATACGAAGTATGTAGGGAAATCCGAAAAGAGTCAAAAGTTCCTATTATTATGCTTTCTGCCAAAACTGAAGTTTTTGACAAAGTATTAGGACTTGAATTAGGTGCAGATGATTATATGATTAAACCTTTCGACTCAAAAGAATTAGTTGCAAGAGTTAAGGCAGTTCTAAGACGTTACACAGCACCTGCTGCAGCTCCAACTCCTAAGTCAGGCAAATATGTTGAGTACAAGGATTTAATTATCAACTTATCAAACTACGAAGTTATTTACAAAGGAAAACAAGTTGAAATGACACCAAGGGAAATTGAACTTTTATTTTTCCTTGCTTCATCTCCTAACCAGGTTTTCACTCGTGAACAGTTGCTTGACCATATTTGGGGTTACGAATATGCAGGTGATACACGTACAGTTGACGTCCACATTAAACGTATAAGAGAAAAAATTTCTGACACAGATGAATGGTCTATTGGAACTGTTTGGAGCGTTGGATACAGATTCGAGGTACATAACAAATAATGAGAAATTCTATTTTAACTAAATTTTTTATAGGATATTTTTCCTTTGCTGTACTTGGATTTTTACTTATAACTTATTGGTCAACAAACCTTATTTACAATCATTTGGTTCAGGACGATGCCAAACAGCTTAACAGCTACGCGTCTGTTGTTTCAGATAATATCAAATCTCTTGATATAGAATCTTTGGATGATATTTCAAGTCCTGATAACTACTTTAGTGATTTTAACAGAGTATTGAATTGTAATCTTCTTGTTTTAGATAATAATAAGAAAATGATTTATACTACTGACAAAACTCAGGAATTAAGCAACGATGAACATACAATTGTATTTAACGACTTTGATCCAACTGACTATAGCAAAGTTTCCTATAGAATAGGAAAATTATACAATATTTCAAAAACTGACACTTTAAGTGTTGTCCACACACTTGCAAAAGACGATATAACTTACGGGTACGTGGTAGCCCACATGCCTACATCTTATATTAAGGACAGCAGTTACAATATTACTTACATTTTCTATGTAACGTATATTATAATACTGGCTTTGTCTTTAATAGTTTTTCTTAATTTCATGTGGTTTATTTATTTACCTCTTAAACAAATTCGTCTGGCGGCAATGGAATATGCCAAAGGTAATTTTGAATATGAGGGCTTAAAAGTAAATAACGATGATGAAATTGGTGATGTGGCAAGTTCACTTAAATACATGTCTAAGCAGTTAAACAATTCAAGGGAATATCAGAAGAAATTTATTTCAAATATTTCTCACGATTTCCGTTCACCTTTAACATCAATTAAAGGTTATCTGGAAGCAATGATGGATGGAACCATACCACCTGAGGATTATAACAAATATTTATCAATTGTTATTTCCGAAGCAAACCGTTTAGAGAAATTAACGACCGGTCTGCGTAGCTTAAACAATTGGAACAGCACCGGGCCTGAACTTTTATACGAAGAGTTCAGTATGGAAAGTGTTATTACTTCCACTGTTGAAACTTTTCAGGGAAGTTGTGAAAAGAAGCATATACAGCTTATAATTCAATTTCCTACAAAACATTACAATGTCTATGCTGACAAAGGGAAAATTGAACAGGTTCTTTACAACCTTTTAGATAATGCCATTAAATTCAGTAATATTGGTTCAAAAATCATATTAAAGGTTTACAACAAGGGTGAAAAAGTCTACTGTTCTGTTAAAGATTTTGGTATGGGTATTCCTAGTGACAGCATTGATAAGATTTGGCAAAGATTTTATAAAACAGACCTTTCAAGAGGCCGTGATAAAACCGGTTCCGGTATTGGTCTTGCCATTGTTAAAGAAATTATGATGGCTCATGGTGAAAACATTGACGTTATAAGCACCGAAGGTGTTGGAACTGAATTTGTATTTTCACTAAAACGCGCCAAGAAATAGTTACATGAAAGAAATAGTTATATGAAATAAACAGTTATGTGAAATAAATAGTTATATCAAATAAATAATCATATTCAATGAAACAAGATTCCTGCATTTGGCTGTTATCCCGATCTCTTGTAATTAGATTTTGAGATGAGACGTCAATTAACAGGAATCTTTTTTCATTTTTCCTTAGTTTTATTTAATTTTTGTTTTATATTTTTTTATTTATTTGTTAATTATTTTATTTTTAGTTTTCTTTTTTACTTAATCTCATAATTTTTAATACATTTCTATTGATTTTGTATTATGTCCTGGGTAATTTTTGCAATGAATTCCGAATTAGTAGGTCGGTATTTTCCTGAATCAATTATGTATCCATAATTTTCCTTATGGGCCTGATCATTCCAGGCGACCTCTATGGCATGCCTTATTGCTTTTTCAACTCTTTGTGCTGTAGAATGGTGTTTTTTTGCTACATCAGGATATAGAATCTTAGTCACTGCATCCAAAGCTTCCTCATTGTTTACAGCCTCTTTTACAGCAGTTATCATATATCTGTAGCCTTTTAATCTGGTTGGTATACCAACTGCATTAAGTTTTTCTGAAATAGCTTTATCAATTTTCTTATTGTCCTCAAAAACACTATAACTTAACCCTTTGGTGTTTTCTTTAGTCATAATTTCAGTTGTTGCAACTGTCCCCTCTTCAATTATTTCATTCATTCGTGTGTATATCTTCTTTACTTTCTTCACAACGATTTTTGTATCATAAGGTTTGGTGAGAACATAATCTACATTTCTGTGAAATGCCTCACAAATTAGCAAATCACTAGTAACTGTAGTTGTCATTATAAGTTTTGTCTTATCCGACACGCCATACTCATTAATCTTATCTAACAATGTGTACCCATCGTATATAGGTAAAAGCAAATCAAATATAACGATATTGGGTTCTTCTCTTTTAAAAATTTCAAAAGCATCTTTTCCGTTGTCAGTAGCCCCCACTACTGCAATTTCTAAATCTTTTTCAAGTTCTTTTGTCAACTGTTGTTTTACAACTGTCTGACTTTCTGCAACCAATACTTTTAACTTCCTCATGTTGCCCCCTTCATTTATAAAACTTTTTCTTTTTGCATTCTTAGTTTTATTTTTTTCAACAATATTCGTTAAAAATATTTCTGTTTTTCATTTTGCAGGCATTTATCAATTGCCCTACAATCTCCTTTTTGTACTTTACTTTTTGAATCTCCCCCCTTCGTTAAGTTTACAATAATATGTTGCAAGTTAATTTTTGCAGATATTTAAACAAAATATTGCAATTTAAAATCTGCATTTTTATAATAGCTGTATTAGGAAAAAATTGAAAGTTATTGTTTTACACCAAATCTTTGCTCTAATCTATTACCTGGTGCAATTCAATACCTTTATGAGAGGGGTATGAAAATGAATATTGAAGCTAATAACAAATACGCTGAACAAAATCTTTTAAAATCAAACATTATAAAAAACATTAATAAAATACTTAATACTAACAACTGGTCAATTAGGAAACTTTCTGATTTTTCGGGGCTCCCCTATGAATCTGTGAAGAAACTTCTTTCCGGCAAAATAACAAATCCAACTATTTACACTTTATACAAAATCAGTCAGGCTCTAGGATGTGGCATGGATTATCTTATTGGCTACGATATTGGTTGCAGTATACCTGCCGGTGAATTACCTCCAAGAGCATTTACTCTTCTTCAGGAAATTGTCCGTTTTGAACATTCAATTCATCAAAACAATCAAACTAACGGTGTAATGGAAATCCCCGTATTGGTTCCTACAGGATTAATCAAAGATGGCATGATTTACGATAGTGTTTACACAGAAACCATTAACGCCTATGCATACTCAGACATTTGCGATAATATAATTATGTGTGGCATAAAAATATTAGGCAACTATCTTTCACCTACATATCTTGATGGTGACATTCTGCTTATTGCAAGAGACCGTTTTCCTATCCCCGGAGAAGTTGGCATATTCTTAAAAGGGAAAGCTGTTTATATTAGAAGATATGAAAATGGGCAACCTATGCGTCTGGTTCCTGTTACTAATAGTGGTGACACACTTTTCATAAATAACATTGACGTCATCCATTTTTTCGGAAGAGTAATCACTGTTATCAGAACATAAACTCTATAAATATAGTTGTGGGAGAATTATTAATTTTGCCATAAATCTTTTTGTAGAATTTGATATTCTCATCACTTTTTGCGATGTTTTGCACTAATTAATGTTTTTTTCAGTACACATAATTTCTAATTTTTTTAGAATAAATTTTATATATTTTTCTAAATTTGTTAATGATTATATTGTTGCAATATGTCAGTAATTGTATTATTATATGAATATAAATTTTTAAATTTAAAGGAGGCTTTCATAATGGCTTACAAGATTAATGATGGATGCATCGGTTGTGGTGCATGTGCAGGTGCCTGCCCAGTTGGCGCTATTAGCGAAGGTGACGGAGCATTCGTTATCGATGCTAGTGCATGTATCGAATGTGGAGCTTGTACAGGATCATGTCCTACAGGTTCAATCGAATTAGATGCTTAATTAGAGATAGTAAAAGGAGACACCCCAAGGTTGTCTCCTTTTCTATTGCACATTATTCATTATTTAATTCTGCTAATAACCAACTTCTACATCTGTCCCATAGAATTACTTAATAGCTATCTACTGAGCCGGTGCTTTCTTTCCGATTTTCAAATCTCCCTTTTTCTTCTCTGCTGCCAGCTTTTTCTGTTTTTCCTGTTTAAGTCTTTGTTCTTCTTTTTTAGTTTTCTTCAGTAGAAGTTTTTCAGCTTTAAGTTGTTGCCTTTTTTCTCTTCTTGAAAGTTTTTGTTTGGAACGCATTGCCATATCTAACTTTTTATAGCGTTCTTCCTCTCTTTCGTCTTGAGTCCGCATTAGATAATTCATTTCTTTTAAAACTTTTTCGCTTACGTTTCCACTTACTTCCTTGCCTAATTCTCCGGCACTCTTCTTTAACGCCTTAGAGACAACCTTATCCATTATTGCCTGAAACTGTTCCATCTTGCTTTCGCTGCTCTCAATTGTCTCAACCTTCATCTGCTCTTTAAGCACCGGTGCGCTAACTGCTGTAGCTGTTAAAGCCATGTTATTTCTGCAATTATTGTTTTTTCCTTCTTTTGTATCAGGGTCCGTCAGCATCATTTTAATTGTTCTAAGTCCATAGCCCTGATTTTTTAAGTCACGCACATTCTTCAACAAATTAATATGATTGTCGGTGTAATATCGATGCCCCATTTCATTTCTTGGTATGACTATATTAAGTTCTTCCTCCCAGTATCTTAAAACATGAGATTCTACTCCAAGCATCCTTGATGCATCTGAAATCATGTATCTCTTTTCCCCCATTTTAACCTCCTAAACCTGCCCCTTTAAAGGGTTTGAAATTCATACTAATTTCTTAACACTACAATTATAAGTCCATTATATTCCCCTATCAATAAAAATAGCACTGCAAAAAATGTAACCTTTTGCGGAGGTGTCGAAGAAGATATATTTATATACTTGAGTATACAAAAAACCTTTGAGACAAATTTAAAATCTGTTTCAAAGGTTTTCTACATATTATCATTATCTATTAAAAATACTTTATGTCTTCTTAGGCATACAACAATTTAAATCTGATCACCAGGTTGTTCTGCATCTTCGAATTTTGTAAACTGTGGTAACCATACCAATTCAACTTCACCTACAGGGCCGTTTCTCTGTTTAGCTACGTTAAGAATAATTCTGTTTCTGTCTTCTTCTTTTTTCTCCTTGTCGTAATATCTTGACATAAGCATTACAACGTCGGCATCCTGCTCGATAGAACCGGATTCACGAAGATCCGCCATAATAGGCTTTCTGTCTTCTCTTGTTTCAGATGCACGGTTAAGCTGTGAAAGTGCAATTACGGGAACATTTAACTCTCTGGCAATACCCTTTAATGTTCTTGATATTTCTGCAATTTCCTGTTCACGGCTTCCGTGAGGCGTGTTAGTTGTCATCAACTGTAAGTAGTCTACAATAACCAACTGAATATCTTTCTCCAGTTTGAACTTTCTACACTTTGATCTCATTTCACCGATACTGATACCTGGTGTATCATCAATAATAATTCCTGAGTTACCAATGACATTGGCTGATTCTACTATATTTTCCCATTCGCTATCACTTAAATCACCAATACGGATTTTCTGTGAGCTAACCATTGAGTTCTGTGAAATTACACGGTTTATAAGCTGTTCGCTTGACATTTCCAAACTGAATATTGCTACCGGTATATTATGTTTTACTGCAATTGTTTCTGTTAAGTTAAGTACGAAGGCTGTTTTACCAACAGAAGGTCTGGCAGCTATAAGAATCAAATCGGAAGGCTGCAGACCTGACAACTGCTTGTCAAGCTTGGCAAATCCTGTTTCCAAACCTGTAATAGAACCTTTCGTCTGAGCTGCCTGTTCAATCTTGTCAAAAACATTTAAAACAATCTGTCTTACAGGAACATAATCTCCTGTATTACCTGTTTGAATCAAGTCAAAAATACTTTTCTCTGTTTCTTCAAGAATTGCCTCTAAAGGCTTGTTGCCTGCATAACATGTATTAGCAATACTCTCATTTGCCCTTATAAGATTTCTCATTACTGACTTTTCATATACAATATCCGCATACTGCTTTATGTTTGCAGATGTTGGAACCATATCTAAAATATTTCTAATAAAATCAATACTAATAACTTCTGAAGGAACGTCCATTTCTTCCAGTTTTGTTTTGATTGTAACCAGGTCACCCTCACGTCCTTCGTTATACAATTCAACCATTGCCTTAAACAATGAACCGTACTGTTTATTATAAAAATCCGCATCTGATAATTTTTCCATTGCAACTGTTATTGCTTCCTGGTCCATCATCATTGAGCCAATAACAGCCTGCTCCGCCTCGTTGCTATGAGGCATTATTCTTTTTACTACTGCTTCGTCCATAGTGCATCTCCATTCATAGTAAAATTATCGCAATACATCCTTAGACATATTGCGATTCTCTTAATTACTAATTATTTTGCTTCAACTTTTACTGCTAACTTTCCAACTACATCCTTGTGTAACTTAATGTTTACATTGTAAGTTCCAAGTGACTTAATTGCATCAGGAATAACAATCTTCTTTTTGTCAATATCCATTCCCAGCTGTTTCTTTGCTTCTAAAGCTATTTCTTTACTTGAAATTGAACCAAATACCTTGCCTTCAACTCCAGCCTGTATCTTAACAGTAACTGATTTGTCTTCTAAGTCCTTTGCCAAAGCCTGAGCAGCTTCTAATTTTTCTTTGGCAACTTTAGCTGCATTCTGCTGTTGAAGCTTTAAGTCATTTAAATTCTTTCCTGTTGCTTCTAAACCTAAATTCTTCTTTAATATGAAATTTCTTGCATATCCATCATTTACATTTACTATTTCGCCTTTTTTTCCAAGTGACTTTACGTCTTCTAATAAAATAACTTTCATTACATGTCTCCTTCTTCAATTCTTCTACTGATTGCGTTTTTAATCATCTGTGTTACTTCTCCTAAAGATGCGTCTTTAACCTGGGCTCCTGCCAGATTCATGTGACCGCCACCTCCAAACTCTTCCATAAGCACCTGAACATTAATTTTATCTAACGATCTTGCACTTATGTATATTAAATCATTGTATGGTGTACATACGAATGATGCTTTTACATTCTTAATGTTTAACAATTCATTAGCTGCCTGAGCACCTACAACTGTTGGTGATGAAACATTCTTTGCCGTACATACAGAAATTGCATAACAGTCCTTGTAAATTTCTGTATTCTGTACTGCTGCAGCTTTTGCCTTATAATCATTAATATCATCTCTAAACATTCGTCTGACTCTTGTTATGTCCGCACCGTTTTTCTTAAGGTATGCTGCCGCCTCGAAAGTTCTTACACCTGTTCTGTTGGTGAAATTATTTGTATCCACCATAATACCACCATAAAGTGCTTCGGCTTCTATTTTATTAATCTTCACTGTTTCCGGTATATACTGCATAATCTCTACAACCATTTCACATGTAGAAGATGATGCAAGTTCTATATATGACAACTGTGCGTTATCTATTACATCTTCTGATTGTCTATGATGATCGAAGACAACCAGACACTGTGCTCTTCTGACTAATTCAGGATATTCTGTATAAGCAGCTCTGTTACAGTCAACAACTATTAAGGCGTCATTTTTTCCTATTTTGGAAACTGCTTCGCTACCTGAAATAAACATGTCTTCAGCATAAATATCTGACTCATGGAACATTTGAGCTATGGGTATTACGCTACCTGAAATATCTTCTATTACAATGTGGGCTTTTTTACCAATTGTCTGAGCTATTCTATAAAATCCTATGGAAGCACCAAATGAATCGTTATCTCCAATATGGTGTCCCATTATAAATATTGTTTCCTTTGTTTCAATTAAATCTCTAAATGCTGTAGCTTTTACTCTTGATTTTACTTTTGTATTTTTCTCTACTGACTTGGACTTTCCACCATAATAATATACTTTGTTGCCTTCTTTTAGCACTGCCTGGTCACCACCACGTCCCAGTGCCATGTCAATGGCTGCTCTTGCGATCTCATAATTTGCCACTAAACCATTGCCACCTACACCTATACCAATACTAAGTGTAATTGGAAGTCCATTTCCAATATTTACTGTTTTTACTTCATCTAATATTGCAAACTTATTTGTCTGCATCTTGCTAACATATTTTGTTTTAAACATGACGAAATATTTATCATTTTCAAGTTTTCGTACAATTCCGTCATACTGTGTGAAATACTTATTTATTTTTCTATCTATTAACGCTACAAGCAATGTTCTTCTTGTTGGATCGATACTATTAAGAACTTCATCATAGTTATCAATATAAATATGACCTGTTACTAATTTTTCCTCTTTGTTCTCTTTGGCTAACTGGTGAATCAATGTCTCGTCAAACATATACATGGAAATTAACGCCCCACCACCACCAATCAATGGCACTAAAGCACTTTCTACGTTTTCCTCATTCATTGAGAATAATTTGAGAATTATCTTATACACTTTATTCTCGTGTTTAACTTCAAATTCACTTCTGCCCTCTTCATCAAATGAAAAGTCCTCTGCGGTTATTCCTTCAAAAACAGATGTAATAAGCTTATTTCTGATATTTTTTTCGCATATTTTATCCATTTCGTTGTTAGTCCACATTACCTTGCCGCTTTCATCTAAAAGACAATATGGTACTTCCATGTCACGTATCATTTTTCTTTGAACCTGACTGTACTCCGCTCCGAAATCAACAAGATTTCTCATAATATTAGGCTTAAACAATAAATACACTGTAGCAGATATACATAAATATAAAACTGCTGCAAATGTCATCAACACACCTGTCTTTATACTTATTGTAAACCCTAATGCCGCCATTACAATCCAAATAAAATTCAAGTATAATGGCCATCTAATATATTGGGGTAAATTTCCTTTAGCTTTTAATTTCTTCTCGTCCACCATTTTACTTCCTTTCAAAAAGGTATAAAAACCTAGTTTCGCTTAAATTATACCATATTTTATCTTTACAGTTAATATATTTTCCTTTAAAATCAAAGAAGTTATTTGCGAAGGAGAGATTTTTATGTTCAGAGTTTGGGGTAGAACCTTTAAAAGCAACAAAATGCTACAAAGCACTACAATTGAATTAGATATAGATGACACAAGAACCCATAAGATTTTCAAGGCTCTTGAGATGATTTGCGACGAATTTGATTTAAGCAATCCTATATGGCTTGAATCTAATATTAAGGAGTTCAAAAAAATTGCCCGCACAAGATTTTATGCGGACAGTTTTGTTGAATCTATTGATTTTGATTATCTGGATTTCTATGTAATCGAAGAGGACTAATTACATTGGTCCTCTCATTAGGAAATCCATAATTTTCTTTGAATCTTCTAATTCATGAGCTACTATTTCCATTTCAGGAATCTGTGCTGATGAAGAGAAAATTGTTGAAAGTGAAACAAGCTGACATAACTTAGATTTAAGGTTAAGTCTGTCCCCGTCATCTGTGATAAGTTCAACCTTTCCCTCACAACTGTCTATTACTTTTAAAAATTCTTCCGGATTATCGATATTCTTAATCTTCATAATTGTATTTCCTTTCTATCTTGATTTTTATTTTAGTTTAAAACTTTAATTATAATTTTTTATTTTGGTTTCAATATAATTCTAATCTTTATTTCAAAACTTAATTACAACTTTAGTTTTAATTTTATTTATTTTTCTGTTTTTCTTCAATTTCTTTTAGCATGTCAATTCTAACCTGATGTCTTCCACCTTCATATTCAGCTTCAAGCCACTGGTCTACTATCATTTTTGCAAGTTCAATACCAACAACTCTTGCGCCAAAAGCAATTATGTTTGTATTATTGTGCTGTTTTGATAACTTTGCACTATAAGGTTCACTACATACACATGCTCTGATGCCATTTACTTTGTTTGCTGCAAGCGAAATTCCAACGCCTGTTCCACAAATTAATACGCCACAGTCAACCTCACCTGCAACAACAGCATTTGCAACTGCTTCCCCATATTCAGGATAGTTACATCTTTCAGTTGAATCTGTACCGAAATTAACAACTTCATGGCCTTTTTCTTCAAGGTATGCCTTAATTTCATTCTTCATTTCTACTGCAACATGATCATTTCCAATTCCAATTTTCATTTTTCTACCTCTCATAATTTTCATATTTTAGTCGAGAAAATATTAAGAAATATCTCCTTTAAAAATTAATATGTTACACAGTAAATAACCTGTTATACAATAATATATTCTTCTGCACCCTTTACAACCTCTGTTACTTCATTACAGATGATTGTTGCCTGATCCAAGTCAAGAACTTTACATAAGGTGCTTTTTCCTGATTTGCTACTATCTGCTAAAATATAAGCTTTCTTAGCATTTTTGCATACAATTCGCTTCTTCTCAGCTTCAAGTAGATCCGGTGTATTATATCCTGCCTCAAGGGAAAAACCTGACATTCCAACAAATGCCTTATCAAAATAGTAACTCTTTAAGAAATTGTTTGTTGTAATTCCTCTAATTGATGCTGTTGCTATATTAATCTCTCCGCCGGCAATAATACATTTAATGTTAGGACTTTGTAGTTCAGAATATATTAATGCGTTCGTTGTCACTACTGTTATATTCTTGTCTCTTAAATATTTCATCATATCTAAAGCTGTACTACCTGAATCAATGTAAATGGAATCTCCATCTTCAACTAATTCGGCTGCTGCTTTAGCAATTCTATCTTTCTCACTGACATTTTTCATTTTCTTTGACATGACAGGGATTTCATAGCTGTCTCTTTTTAAACAAGCGCCACCGCCTCTAAGTAAAGTAATCTCGCCTTCACGTTCCATGGTCTTAAGATCTCTTCTAACCGTAGACTCTGACACTCCACCTAAGGCCTCACAAAACTCATCTAAAGATACAACCTCATTTTGTTCCAGTAATTTTGCGATTTGCAATCTTCTCTCATAAGGTATCATATCTTTTTCCTCCTACTCTCTATAATATCCTTTAGCCAATAAAAATGTCAATAATAATCGGTGTTTACATAACTTCTTCTAATGTTGGCATGGATGGCTGTGCTCCGCATCTGCATACAGTTATTGCACTGCACTTTGTTGCGAATCTGCAAGCCTCTGTCAATGTTAATCCTTCAACAATAGAATGGCTTACTGCCCCAATATATGAATCTCCGGCTCCGGTTGTTTCCACTGCATCGACCTTCTTTGCCGGAATAACTTCGATTGTACCATTTTCATATACTACAGCCCCAAGTGATCCTAATGTAATAATCACGTTATTATTGTATTTTTCGGCTAATTTCTTTATTTCTTCTTTTGCTCTATCTACTGAATCAACAGTTTCCTTACAGTAAAAAGATGCCTCAACCTCATTTACTACAAGTATATCTACTTTTGCAAGATATTCGTCCGGTATTTCAATCGCAGGCGCTGCATTTAACACAACTATACAACCTGCTTCTTTTGCTTTGTCAATTCCATATTCTATCATTGGCACAGGAATTTCGTTTTGTAAAATACAAACCTTTGACTCCTTTAATGCCGGCATAGCTTTGTCTATATCTTCTTTTGTAATCTGGAAATTTGCACCTCTTACAATGCTGGCATAAACGCTACCGTCTTCTAATGCGTGTATAATTCCCATTCCGCTACTGCCTTCAACTTTTCTAATGAACCTTGTATCAACTCCGTACTGTTTTGCTGTACAAACCAAAAAGTCTGCTGATGCATCAGTTCCAACGCAACCTACCATATATGTTGGTGTTTTTAATTTAGCTGTCTGCACTGCCTGATTTGCGCCTTTTCCACCGGCACTAAATGTAGAATTATCTACTGCCATTGTTTCGCCTTTATAAGGTAGTCTATCTACTTTTAAGATAACATCATAATTTAAACTGCCTATTACAGTGATTTTATTTTTCACTTTCTTACCTCCTGCCATCTGTTAAAAAAGAAAGGCGCAAAGTTTAAATCCTTGCGCCTTTTTATAATTCAAATGCTTTGAAAATATATTAGTGCCGCAATACTGTGTGCTATTTGCGGTTTTGTTTTGTAGCTTAAAACTAAGCTGTCTTTTTATGTCTTGAAACGAATCCCTTAATATCCTGCTGGATGAATTCGAAGTATGAAGCTACGATGATAATAATACCAGTTACTACGAACTGCCAGAAAGAATCTACGTTGATTACTACCATACCTACTTTTAATACTGCAAGCATTAATGCTCCGAAGAATGTACCAAGGGCTGTACCTTTACCACCTGCCATTCTTGTTCCACCGATAGCTGCTGCTGCGATGGCATTTGTTTCATATGCCTGACCTGCTGTTGCTTCTGCTGAACCTAAGCTTGCTAACATAATCATACCTGCGATTGCTGCACAGATTCCACAGAAAATGTATGCTACATATTTTGTTTTGATTACGTTTACACCTGAAAGTTTAGCTGCTTCTTCGTTTCCACCGATTGCATATAAGTAATCACCACTTCTCATCTTTGATAAAATAATGTGAGCAATTACGAATACTACTACCATTACTACAATGTAACTTCTAACGCCGGCAAATATTTCACCGTTGAAAATGTTTCTGTATGATTCTGGAACATTTGTTACCGGTACGCCTCCTGTTACTACGTAAGCAATACCTCTGTATAAACTCATTGTACCAAGTGTAGCAATGAAAGGCTGTAATTTTAATTTGTTAATTAAGAATCCGTTAAATGCACCAAGAACTGCACCGATTACGATACCAACAACAATTGCTAATACTGGATTCATTCCATAAGTTACTGTACATGACGCAACTACGATACCGGTTATGGCGTATGTACAACCTACTGAAAGGTCGATACCACCTGTTATGATTGTGAACATCATACCTACGGCAAGAATACCATTTAATACCATTTGCTGTAAAACTGTTATAAAGTTACTATAATTCAAAAAGTTTTTATTTAGTGCTGTAAATACTACACACATAGCGATTGTAGCAATGAGAACTACAAATTCTCGCTTATACTTATTCCAAATATTTTTCATTTTATTTACCTCCAATTGCCAAATCAAGAATTGAATCTTCGTCAAAATCAACTTCGTTTGTAAGCTCAGCAGTTATCTTTCCTTCACTCATAATGATAATTCTATCACTAATACCCATTGCTTCAGGTAATTCTGAAGATACCACTATGATACTTTTTCCTGCTTCTACAAGTTCCTCCATAAGTCTGTAAATTTCAGCTTTAGCACCTACGTCTACACCCTTTGTTGGTTCATCGAAAATGATAATATCTACATCTGTAGACATCCATCTTGCTAAAATAACTTTCTGCTGGTTACCACCTGACATATTACTTGTCATATAATCGACACGTCTTGGATGTACATCCATTTCCTCAAAAAACTTTTCAGCATTTTTGACTTTCTTCTTTGTGTCTGTAAATGGTCCTGTCATATATTTCTCTAAACTGGAAATAGCTATGTTTTCATAATTGTTTGATAGATTCATAAATCCCTGTGTTTTTCTATCTTCCGGTAATAAACCTATTCCGGCTCTCAAAGCCTTTGTAGTATTCCAGCCGCTCTTTACCTCTTTGCCTTTTAAAACAATCTTTCCTGAAGTTCTCTGGTCAGCTCCAATGATTGTTCTCATTACCTCTGTTCTTCCTGCTCCTACCAAGCCGAAGAAACCAAGGATTTCACCTTTATGAAGTTCAAAACTTACGTCTTGATAATTTTCGTTTGTTAAATGTTCTACACTTAAAACAACCTCGTCTGTTCGTGGACTTGGTTTTGTTCTTGAAGCCACTGCTGCTACATCTCTACCTACCATTGCATGAATTAATTCTTCTCTGGTAGTATTTTTAATGTCCATTGTCTGGATATATTCCCCATCTCTTAAAATGGAAGCTCTATCACAGATTTGGAAAATTTCTTCCAATCTATGGCTTACATATAAAATAGTTACGCCCTGTTTCTTTAGTTTTCTTACTACATCAAACAAAGCTTCTGTTTCTTTCATTGTAATCGATGCTGTTGGCTCATCAAGAGAGATAATTGTTGAATGATGGTACAATGCTCTTGCAATTGCCAACATCTGCATTTCACCTGCTGTCAATGTACTTACTAAATCTGATGATTTAAAGTTACAATTTAATTCTGCCAGTATTTCATCAACTTCTCTATTCATTTTCTTGAAGTCTATAAAGACTCCTTTTTTAGGTTCATAACCCATTGTTACATTTTGACCAACAGTAAGATCTTTTACTACTAAAGTTTCCTGATGAACTTTAGATATTTTGCCATTTACAATAGCATCATTTGTGTCTTTAAAGCTTACTTTCTCTCCATGAAGCTTTACTTCGCCTTCATATTCCGGATAAACCCCATGTAATATATTTAATAGTGTGGATTTTCCTGCACCATTTTCACCTAATAATGCGTGAACCTCTCCTTCCTCTACAGAAAAAGATATATCTTTAAGGACGTGTACTCCTGGAAAGCGTTTGTTAATATTAACAAATTCAACAGCCTTCGCCATAATAGTTCCTCCTTTTTATAGATGGGAGAAAGCAGTGCCTTCTCCCATTGTAAAATTACCTTTTATTTTCAAGTTAAATTATTTTGCAACATATGTTGGATCTTTCCATCCAATGATCTGAGCTGCATCTTCGTTTACATTTGATGAATCAATAAGTGCCTGTGGAGTATGTACTACTCTTGGGATATCCTGTCCATCTAAAATTCTTAATGTTACTTCTGTAGCAACCTGTGACATATAGTATCCAAATGAATCTACTGTTGCATCAAGCTTTCCGGCTTTGATTGAATCATAAGCTTCACCAATACCATCAACACCTACTACTAAAATGTCAGCCTTAGCTTCTTCTACAGCTTCAACTACACCTAAAGCCATATCATCATTGTTACAGAAGATTGCCTTTAAGTCAGGTTTCTGCTGAATCCATGTGCTTGCTAATTCTTTAGCTTTCTGACGATCCCAGTCAGCGTTCTGTTCTGCTACTACATTAAGTCCTGACTTGTTGTCTTTAATCCAACCCTTGAATCCTGCTGTTCTTTCACGAGCTGCGAAAGCTTTTGCCATACCTACAACGATAGCAACATCACCCTTGTCACCAAGTTTCTTTGAAACCCATTCAGCTGCTAATTCACCATTCTGGTATGCATCAGGTCCTACAAAGTAATCTGCTGCTGAAATTAATCCATCGTTTACGTTTATTGTAGGGATTTTTTTGTTCTTAGCATTATCTACTGATGATGTTAAGTTTGAATCTGAGATTGGGCTTAACATTAATGCACTGTATCCCTGGTTTACAAGGTTATCTGTCATTGTCTGCTGTCCGATTTCATCACCTTCATCTGTTGTTCCATCTACTTTTACTGTTATATCAACTCCGGCTTTCTTAATAACCTTTGCTGACTGTTCATAACCATTCTTAAAGTTACGCCAAAATTCATTTGAGAATGATTTTGCGATGGCACCTAACTTTAAGTCACTTGCAACCTTAACTTCTTCTCCGTTGTCCTTACGGATATCTTCGATTGTCTTGCTGTCTTCAATCTTATCTGGGTTGAAGTCCTCTGTTGCCTGTGTTTCATTGTTCGCTTTTGTTGTTTTGTCTGAACTCTGTGATGAGCTACCGCAGCCAACTAATCCGAACACCATTGTTGCTGCTAATGCTACTGCTAAAATTTTCTTTCTCATTTGCATTTTCTCCTTTTTCTTTTATAAAATTTCTTATTTTAACATGTCCAGTACAAGGCGATGGGCCTCTACACCGTCACGTTTAGATACAACTTCTGCGATTCTGTCCATTCCGATTTCATCAATTATTTTTGAAATCTTTTCGAAAGAATCAATGTTTGCCTGAGTTTCTTCTTTGGCATTTTCTCTAATTGGGAATGTGTCAAAGAACACAACTCCCTGATAATTATATTTCTTTAAGTAGTAAATGAACTCCGCCGCATGTGCTATGTTTACTGATCCAAAAATCATTCCGCTATCCATTTGTGAATATCCGTCATTCATATGTAATCCGTATAGCTTACCCATACTTGCGGCTATCGCCAGACCGTATGCCGGGCTGTCTCTCTTCATTAGCATATGGCAAAAATCTAATGTACATCCAACATTCGGTCTGTCAATTTCCTTTATAAGGAGGAGGGTCATTCCTGTACTATCTATCATTGAAAAGTTCCTTGGTTCAAATGGTTTGTATTCAATGCTTATTTTCAAATCAGGTGCATAATCAGCAACTTCTCTAAAAGCATCTATTAATTGATTCCAGGCTTCTTCGTAATCAAGTTGGAATGCATAATCAAAACCATCATTCTCCATCCAGAGGGTAATGTATGTTCCGCCAAGCTCTCTACAAATCTCTGCGGCTTCTTTACAATACTGAATAGCTTTTTCTCTTAATTCCTTATCAGGATTAGTGAAGTCGCCATTTGTAAAATAATTTCTCCATCTTACTGCAAGACCATTTACCTTTAAGTCTCCAATTGCTTTCTTAATTTCTTCTAAATCATATCCTGCGAAATGTTCCGGATAGTTAAATTCTAAATGTGTAATTCCGTCCATTTCGTGATATGCCTTAATTGCATCAAAGACGTTCTGGCCTTTTAATATAAATGAATTAAATCTTCCTGCGTAGTTCATAATACCTTCCTTTCTATGTTTCTCTTTGTCTTTCATTGTCTTTAGTTCTTTTCGTTTGATTTCATTTTCTTTCAAATGTTTTCATCTGTTATCATAATTGTATAATTCTTTTCATTATTCGTCAATACTTTTCATTATTTTTTCACGTTTTGCACAGTTTTAAAGTTGTTCTTTTGTGCATATTGTATAATTTATTGTGATAAAAACGTTACATTTTTCGTCAAATCTTCTGTTTTCTTATTGTGGCAGAATAAAAAAAGTGTCATTTTCTTTCACTTTTTTTCATTTATTCAAAAAAATCGTGAATGAAAACAACACTTTTATTATGTATTTATTATATTTTAATCAAATTTAAGACTTATAACATTGTTAGTCAAAACCAAATACTTACCCTATACTGATTTTCAGCCATTCCAATCTTAAACTTATACTAAAGTCTTAGCATAGATAATGGCACCTTTTACACCATTGTCAACTTTATCTTCTGAATACTGCACCTTCAAAGTTTCTGCAGGATATGGTTTTCTCATACGAACATATAATCTCTCTTCTAAATAATCTTTTGGGAATCCTTTCATGTTAATTACTCCTCCGCCAAAAATTACTGAATGAGGATTCAAAATATTTATTTCCGAACATGCAACACAAGCAATATTGTCAACAAAATTTTTCAGCACTGAATCATTGCTCTTCATGACAAATAAATCATTCATATCAATGTCTGGAAAATATTCATCCTTAATTTCTACTAATTTCCAACCTGAAGCATAACATTCAGAGCAGCCGATGTTTCCACATCCACATCTGTCTTGTCCACCTATCATCGGAATGTGTCCAAGTTCTCCAGCCACTCCATCACGACCTACAAGTGGTTCTCCATTAATAAAAATTGCATTTCCTACACCTGTTCCAATATAAATTCCTACACCAATTCCTTCATTAGATAATTTCTTGTCATATTTATCCCAATAGTAAAGCATATTAACATCTCTGTCCAATGCTACCTTAACGCCAAGGTGCTTTTCCAATTCCTCACCAAGAAACAGGTGATCCATTCCCTTTATGTTTGGAACCTGAAGAATTTCTTTTCTATCCGCACTTAATGCTGCAGGAATTCCAATTGCAATTTGCTTAACTTCAAATTCATTACAATTTCTTTTAATATAGTCTTCCAGAACCTTAGCCATACTCTCAGAAATATTGCCATCTTTGAAAGTTTCTTTGCTTGATATTCTTTCAAAATCTGCCAAATCACCATTCTCATCTGTATGACCTATTCTGATATTTGTACCACCTATATCTATTCCAATAACACACTCTTTGTTCATAGGCCTCTCCTTATCTTATAAAGCTCTTAAATTTTCAATTAATTCTTTATATGGCTTTCCTTTTCCAAATAATGAAGATGTTCCAAGAATAAATCCTTTAACACCTACTTTTGATAAAGTTTCAACTCTTTCCGGTGAACATGCTCCATCAAGCATAACTTCATATCCATACTTTTCTTTCATATCAACTAATTGCTGAATTTTCTCATCAACTGATGGAATATATTTCTGTCCTGCAAATCCAGGATTAACACTCATTACCATTACATAATCTACAAATGGTAATAATGGCTTAATAGTTTCCACAGCCGTTCCAGGATTAATTGCTATTCCTGGTTTTGCTCCCGCATCCTTAATTGACTGAAGTGTTCTTGTTGGATGAACATCTGCTTCAGGATGAATATAAATAATATCAATTCCAAGCTTTGCAAATTTCTCCACATAGTTGCCAGGATTTTCAATCATAAGATGAGCATCTACAGGAATTATTGACTTCTTGCAAATAAATTCTACATCTTGTAATCCCATTCCAAAGTTTGGAACAAACTGTCCATCCATAATGTCAATGTGAAAAATGTCTACTCCTGCATCAACCAACTCCTGAACCTCTTTTTCTAAATTTCCATAATTAGCACACATCATTGATGGGCATAATAATTTTTCCATTGCAATACCTTCCTTTCATTTTGTAATTTTATTCCTACTTTAATGTAAACGTTTACATTTGTTTGCAATTAAAAGAAACTGCATCCACAGCTTCCTTATTTATTTTTAGTTTATACTGTAGCAAATATAATGTCAATGATAATTTTTCCAAACTTTTTCATTTTTTTTCATTGTTATCTACCAAATGTAACATTTCCATCTTTGGTATATTGGTTCTTCTATACACTTTCTCTTTTTATAATTTCAATTGGTAATACTATTTTTTTGTTTATTACTTCTACCTCATTCATTAATTTTTCTAATTGCAAAACAGCTATTTTCACCATTTCATCAATTGGCTGTTTCACAGTTGATATTGATGTGGTTGCTATGTCAGATGCTATACTATTGTCGTATCCAAATACTTTTACTTCCTTTGGAACTTGTATTTTTAGTTCCTTTAAAGCCTTCATTACTCCAATGGCAATTATATCTGTTGTAGAGAATATACCATCTACATTTTTATTTTCCCTAATATATTTCTTTGCTTTTTCATAACCATCAATCTGAGATATTTTTCCTGTTTTAATCAATTTCGACTTTAATCCTGCTTCATCCATAGCTTTCCTGTAACCTAAATATCTATTTTTGTGTGTTGAAACATTGTGTTCTGGACTTATACAAATTACATTTTTGCATCCGTTTTCTATCATTTCCGTTGTCGCCTGATACCCTCCTTCAACATTATCACTCTCCACAACTACAACCTCTTCACCTTCAAGGTACATTGGTTCTCTGTCAATATAAACTGTCGGCATTGGAATTGCTTTTTTTCTCTTTCTTGTAGAGGAAACAATATGAATTATTCCAGCAACTTGCTGAGCCTGCAACATATCCAAACATTGGTTTTCTATTCTGTAATCTTCATTTGTATTACAAATAATACTAGCATAACCTTTTTCGAAAAAAAGCATTTGAACTTTTTGAGCAATTTTACTAAAAAATTCATTGGAAATATCAGGAACAATAATTCCTATAATGGTAGATTTTCTAGTTCTAATTCCTTTTGCAAAAAGGTTAGGAACATAATTGTTTTCTTCCATAACCTTCAATATTTTCTTTTCAGTTTCTTTTGCCACTTTTCCGTTTTTGTTAATTACTCTTGATACAGTTGCAATAGATACCCCTGCCATTCTGGCAATATCTTTGATTGATAAATTGTTGCTCATGATTATTTCCTTTTGAATTTTTGATTATAGCTTATTTTCAAGATTTGAATGTCAAAATGCCCAAATCTTGTTCCGCGCTTCGCACTTTCAAAATTATGCAAATGCAAGCGGGGCAAAACCTTTTGACACTGTAATCATTATAAAATAACTAAATTTACTTATCAACTATAGAACCGTAAACGTATCTTGCGACATTATTTGTTCTGGATACGTGCCTATTCAATAACTATTTTCTTTTGCAACGAGATTTCTTTCTATAACAAAGCCCTCAGAAATTAATTTTACATAATTTCCAAGGGCTTTGCATTATTTTATTATTTTATTTTGTTAAAACAATCTTTTCGCTCCACTTACCATAAGACTTTTTATTTTTCTTTACAATCTTGTATGGTCTTACTGAAATATAAGCAGGCTTTCCTTCAATCTTTGATGTATATTTATATATAGCATAGCTGAAGCTAACGTTGTATTTTTTCTTGAACACCTTAGGGGCTTTAACCTTAATGCTTGTTTTTGTTGTAAAATACTTATATGTCTTGCCACCTTTCTTAATCTGAACCTGATAGCCCTTGGCACCTGTTAATTTTGCAAACTTAGCATTAATTTTATTCTTTTTGAAAGTTGCACTTGTCATTACTGTTTTTGCACTCTTTAATGACTTTGTAGAAGTCAATATTACTTTCTGGTCAAATGCCTTTGGACCCATTGCTACACTGCTCTTTAATGTAACTTTCTTTAAATATATTGTTTCCTTAAATGCGCATCTGCCAATCTTCTTTAACTTTGAGTTTGTAGTTAATTTTGATACGTCTGATTCTGCAAATGCATATGGTTCAATAGTTTTTACATTCTTGCCTAATTTTACTTCTGAAATTCCCTGATTATAAAAAGCTGCTGATTTAATTGTTACTGCAGTATCAGGAATTGTTACTTTGTTGCTATCTGAAATGTGGTAGTAAACTGTTTTACCGTCAGATGATACTAAACACCCATTTGCGATTCTGCATCTGTTATTATCCTTAGGAATTGTAACTGATAAATAATCTCTTTCTCGTACTTTTGCTAATGCAAGACCTAATGTTTCGGCACTTCCTTTTAACTGAACTTCGTCTACATCATCACCTAATGCCCCATACTGGAAATTATTCATATCTCCTTCTACTACAACTTTTCCTACACTATAAAAAGCATCTGTCTCAACTGTTCTAACTGTTTTTGGAATTGTAATTGAATCTAAATAGTGAAATGCGTTACTTTTAATTGTTGTTACTGTATCTGATATTTCAGCGCTGCCAACGCCATTGAATTGTGCAAAAGCGTCTTCACCAATTACTGTAATTCCATTTCCTATTACAATTTTGTCAACAGTGCCTAAACGTGAATAATTAGTGCCATTCCACAT
Organism: Eubacterium sp.; assembly: GCF_057858645.1. NCBI lineage: Bacteria > Bacillati > Bacillota > Clostridia > Eubacteriales > Eubacteriaceae > Eubacterium > Eubacterium sp. Next base: position 48,045 of record NZ_DBLZZO010000011.1, on the reverse strand, counting down.
AGCACCTGTTCCACTAATCGTTAATGTTCGAGTTGCTTTATCGTAGCTATAAATGGCATTGTCACCACAACGCCCTTCAATTTTCTGACTAGGTGCTGTAGTTGTAACTTCCACTGCCTTTACTACTCCTGTTGTTAATTCTAATGGCATTACTGTTGGAACTGCTAATGTTAATGCCAAAGTTGTTGCTGTTAATACTGATAAAAATTTTGATTTTCTCATCTTAATCTCCTCCTGTTTTCTCTTTGATTTATTTTGTTTGATATATATAGAACGAAGGCTTTTCAAAAAATATTGCATCAACTTTAATTTTTTTTCATAGACCCGATTACAAAGCCCTCAGAAATTAATTTTACATAATTTCCAAGGGCTTTGCATTATTTTATTATTTTATTTTGTTAAAACAATCTTTTCGCTCCACTTACCATAAGACTTTTTATTTTTCTTTACAATCTTGTATGGTCTTACTGAAATATAAGCAGGCTTTCCTTCAATCTTTGATGTATATTTATATATAGCATAGCTGAAGCTAACGTTGTATTTTTTCTTGAACACCTTAGGGGCTTTAACCTTAATGCTTGTTTTTGTTGTAAAATACTTATATGTCTTGCCACCTTTCTTAATCTGAACCTGATAGCCCTTGGCACCTGTTAATTTTGCAAACTTAGCATTAATTTTATTCTTTTTGAAAGTTGCACTTGTCATTACTGTTTTTGCACTCTTTAATGACTTTGTAGAAGTCAATATTACTTTCTGGTCAAATGCCTTTGGACCCATTGCTACACTGCTCTTTAATGTAACTTTCTTTAAATATATTGTTTCCTTAAATGCGCATCTGCCAATCTTCTTTAACTTTGAGTTTGTAGTTAATTTTGATACGTCTGATTCTGCAAATGCATATGGTTCAATAGTTTTTACATTCTTGCCTAATTTTACTTCTGAAATTCCCTGATTATAAAAAGCTGCTGATTTAATTGTTACTGCAGTATCAGGAATTGTTACTTTGTTGCTATCTGAAATGTGGTAGTAAACTGTTTTACCGTCAGATGATACTAAACACCCATTTGCGATTCTGCATCTGTTATTATCCTTAGGAATTGTAACTGATAAATAATCTCTTTCTCGTACTTTTGCTAATGCAAGACCTAATGTTTCGGCACTTCCTTTTAACTGAACTTCGTCTACATCATCACCTAATGCCCCATACTGGAAATTATTCATATCTCCTTCTACTACAACTTTTCCTACACTATAAAAAGCATCTGTCTCAACTGTTCTAACTGTTTTTGGAATTGTAATTGAATCTAAATAGTGAAATGCGTTACTTTTAATTGTTGTTACTGTATCTGATATTTCAGCGCTGCCAACGCCATTGAATTGTGCAAAAGCGTCTTCACCAATTACTGTAATTCCATTTCCTATTACAATTTTGTCAACAGTGCCTAAACGTGAATAATTAGTGCCATTCCACATAGCACCTGTTCCACTAATCGTTAATGTTCGAGTTGCTTTATCGTAGCTATAAATGGCATTGTCACCACAACGCCCTTCAATTTTCTGACTAGGTGCTGTAGTTGTAACTTCCACTGCCTTTACTACTCCTGTTGTTAATTCTAATGGCATTACTGTTGGAACTGCTAATGTTAATGCCAAAGTTGTTGCTGTTAATACTGATAAAAATTTTGATTTTCTCATCTTAATCTCCTCCTGTTTTCTCTTTGATTTATTTTGTTGATATATATAGAACGAAGGCTTTTCAAAAAATATTGCATCAACTTTAAATTTTTTTTCATAGGGATTTTTTTCATAAAAAAGAACCCGATTACAAAGGCGTCTCTTCCTTCATAATCAAGTCCTTTTTATTATTTAGAAATATATGTGTCGAAGTCTATATTGAGTGGTATTCTCCGGGTGACTTCTTCCCATATTTATTTTTGTTAAAATCTTTGAACCATTAAATTTATGATTACAATCTTGATTTTAATTCTGCTGTTAAATCTTCATAACCAGGTTTTCCAAGAAGTGCAAACATGTTCTTCTTGTAGCTTTCAACACCTGGCTGGTTAAATGGATTTACACCAAGGATATAACCACTTACACCACATGCAAATTCGTACATGTATAATAGCTCTCCAAGATAGAATTCGTTCTGTTCCGGAATGTTTACAATAAGGTTTGGAACATTACCGTCTGTATGAGCAAGAATTGTACCGTTCATGGCACTCTTGTTTACGAAATCCATATCTTTTCCTGCTAAGTAGTTAAGTCCGTCAAGGTCTTCAGGATCTTCATCAATAACTACTGATACTTTTGACTTTTCAACATTTAAAACTGTCTCAAACATAATTCTTGAACCGTCCTGAATGAACTGTCCCATTGAGTGAAGATCTGTTGTCAAGTCAACTGCTGCTGGGAAAATACCTCTCTGGTCTTTTCCTTCGCTTTCGCCAAATAACTGTTTCCACCATTCACCAAAGTAATGTAAACTTGGTTCATAGTTTGCAGTAATTTCTACTGCCTTACCCTTTCTAAGAAGGATATTTCTGATTGCTGCATATTTCATTGCATCATTATCTTCAAAAGCATTTTCTAATGCAGCCTTTCTTCCACTTGCTGCACCTTCCATAAGCTTGTCAATATCTGCTCCACTTACTGCGATTGGAAGAAGTCCAACTGCTGTAAGAACTGAGAAACGTCCACCTACATCATCAGGAACTACGAAGCTTTCATAACCTTCTGCTGTTGCAAGTCCTTTAAGGGCTCCCTTTGCCTTATCTGTTGTAGCGTAAATTCTCTTTGCTGCTTCTTCTTTTCCATATTTCTTTTCAAGCATTTCCTTAAATACTCTAAAAGCAATTGCAGGTTCTGTTGTTGTACCTGATTTTGAAATAATGTTTACTGAGAAATCTCTATCTCCAATTACATCGATTAATCCCTGTAAGTATGCCGGGCTAATGCTGTTTCCTGCGTAGTAGATTTCAGGTGTCTTTCTAATTTCCTTTGATACATTGTTGTAGAAACCATGTCTTAAGAAATCAATAGCTGCTCTGGCACCTAAGTATGAACCACCAATACCAATAACAACAAGAACTTCTGAATCTCCCTGAATCTTCTTTGCTGCCTTCTTAATTCTGTCAAATTCATCCTTATCATAGTCAACCGGTAAATCAATCCATCCTAAAAAGTCATTACCTGCCCCTGTTTTTTCAACTAAAACTTTCTTTGCATCTTCTGCGATTTTCTTCATGCTTGTTACTTCATCTTCTGAAATAAATGAAGTAGCTTTAGAATAATCAAATGTTACTTTAGACATATCTTTTTCCTCCGTTTAAACTTAAAACAAAACTCAACTTTTATTATACTTTTTTGAAACGATTTTTTCAACCCTGTATTTTATGGTATTTTTCACTAAAAACTCCCCTATTTTTTATGTTTTTTTACCTAAGAAACTCTCCAATAACCTGGTCTAAAACTTCCTCTTCTCTTGCCTGCTCTTCTTTTTCAGACGTTTCCTGAGAGTAGGCAATATCAGGTTTAATATTTTCATTTTCAGGTATTTCATTAGCCACTTTGTTTTCAATCGTTTGACTCTGGTTAAATCGTCTGCCATTGCCTTCCTCCAAAGCCTCAGCCAAAACATATGTTAATTCCATTTTTCTATCACTGCAGGCAAGTGTCCTATTAACCATTTCCAAACTAATTGCCACAAAACTGCCTATAATCAAATATTGAACCCATGTAATTTCATTAGGACGTTCTAAGTACACCTCATAAGATACAATTGAATACACTGCCATAATAATTAGCGTACAATAGTTAATTATATTATTTACCCTGTTTACGGAAATATACATTATTCTGCATCTGTTCAAACTCTTTTGCACAAATCCTATAGGATTTTCCATGTTGTGATTTACCTGTCTTAAACTATCATATTTAGTTTTAATCTGTCTTAAAGTTGCGTTGTTGGTTTTGTTTATATTGCCTGCTTTTCTTATAAGCTTATTGTAATTATGTAAAACAAGCCATTTTGTGACAACTCCTAACGCAAAAAAACTCCCTACAATAAGTAGAAAGTTTTCCTGATTTACTATCTTTGGTATTGTTGTTTCAGCCCAGTTTTCCAACTGACTTATGTAATAGTCAAACATTTATTTTCCCCCTTACTGAAAATTAATTTCTTTTCAGTAAATGGTAGCACAAACTTAACCTTGTTGCACTAAAAATCGTTCGACATATTTTCTAATAATTTTTAATAATTTTGTACATTAATTCAATTGAATTTTCTGCGGCTTTTTTCTCAAATGTTGGATAATCCATTTCTGCACCGCCATCTGCTTTGTCTGAAATAGCTCTTATTACCAAAAATGGAATGTTGTTTAAGTATGCTGCATGGGCAATTGATGCCCCTTCCATTTCCGCACAGTCGCCGCCAAACTGGTCACGGAGATATTTTTTCTTTTCTGCAGTTCCGATAAACTGGTCACCTGAAACTACCTTCCCTTCAAATATTTTCACATCCAATTCAGCTTCTTTTGCAGATTTCTTGGCAACCTCCATAAGTCTCTTGTCAGCTTTAAACACTGAAGTTTCCATGTCAGGAATTACGCTTTTTTCATATCCAAGTGGTGTAACGTCCATATCATGTTCTAAGGCTTCAGTTGAAATTACAATATCACAAATATTAATATCATTATTAAGGGAACCTGCCACACCTGTGTTAATTACCCCATCAACCTGAAAATCATCTGCTAATATCTGTGTGCAGATTGCTGCATTTACTTTTCCAATACCGCTTTTTACAACTACAACGTCTTTTCCAAAAATGTTACCCATGCAGAATTCCATTCCTGCCTTCTTTGTTACTTCCAAATTATTAATGGCTGACTTTAAAGTTGCCACCTCCACTTCCATTGCTCCAATTATACCAAGCATGTTTATCCTCCTAAAATTCTTTCATTTAAAGCTAACAAAACCGTTGTCATATTGTTTTCTGACAACGGTTCTATTAAATTAATTTATTTCTGCTGTTCTAAATACTGTTCTAATGCCTGTGCAAGCTGGTCCGGACATGAAGTTCCTCTACCGTTACAGTCAATACCTTTAAGTCTTTTAATAACTTCGTGAATATCCATTCCTTCAACTAACTTTGCCACGCCCTGTGTGTTTCCGTGACAACCCATAACAAACTGCACGTCTTTTACCTTGTCACCGTCAACGTCAAACTTAATAAGTCTTGAACATGTTCCTCTTGTTGTATATTCCATTACCTTGTCCTCCTTTTTCTAAGAATTACATACGACAATGTTTTAGTCATTTAACTTGCTCTGGTAAATTGCTGACACTTCATCAATATCACCTTTGGCAATTAACTGACCATGATCTAATAATATAGCTTTATTGCATAAACGTTCAACCTGCTGCAAACTATGTGATACAAAAAGTACCGTTACTCCATGGTCAAACATCCCCTGCATTTTCTTTTCACATTTCTTTCTAAACTTAGCATCACCTACAGATAATACTTCATCTAAGATTAAAATTTCCGGTTCAACTACTGTGGCAATTGAGAAACCTAATCTTGCTTTCATACCTGAAGAATAATTCTTAATAGGTACATCAATAAATTCACCAAGTTCAGAGAACTCTAAAATTTCATCATATTTTTCTTCCAAGAAACTTCTTGAAAATCCTAACACTGAACCATAAAGGAAAATGTTTTCTCTTCCTGTGTAGTTAGGATCAAAGCCTGCTCCAAGTTCAATCATTGGAGCTATATGACCGTTTCTTGTAACCTTACCTGTTGTAGGTTTGTAAACTCCTGCAATAACTTTAAGAAGTGTAGACTTGCCTGCTCCGTTAAGACCAAGGATTCCAAGTCTGTCACCTTTTTGAAGTTCAAAATTAATATTTTTAAGAGCCCAGAATTCGTTAAAACGAATTGTCTCGCCTTTTATTTTCTTTATAAGTAATTCTTTTAAATTATCTACTTTTTCTTTACTTAAGTTAAAACGAATACTTATATCTTCAACTTTAAGTGCCGGTTTTTCCATAGTTCCTCCTAAATATGCAAGATGAACTTATCTTGATTCTTCTTGAACATTACAATTCCAATTACTAATGCTACCAAACTAAATCCAAGTGAGTAAAGCATCATTGTTAAGTTTGATATACCATAACTCATGCTTGTGAAAAGTGAACCGCCTTCCATAACTACACATCTTACATTACTGATAATGCAGTATAATGGATTAAACTGAAGTACAGTTTTTACCTTTTCAACTTTGTCTACATAATAGAATATTGCTGAGCAATACATAATAAGCATTACTATAACTTCCCATAAGTATTCCAAATCTCTAAAGAATACACATACAGTTGATAATATAAGTCCAACTGCCACACAGAAAACAAATAATATTCCCAGTGGTATAAACACTTCAATAATATGCCATGACATTGGAACTCTATAGAATATAGCCAATATTGCAAGTATTATTAATGATAATAAGAATAAAATAAAGTTATATATAATTGTTGATAATGGGTATAAATATTTTGGTACATATACCTTCTTTATCATAGCCTGATTTGCTCTAATGGATCTCATTGCCACCTTACTTGTACTTGAGAAGCAACTGTAAATCAATCTACCGCATAAAATATATACCGGGTAGTAAGGATGACTGTTTCCTAACAGTTCACCAAATACAAATGCTAATACCATTGTTGTAAGTAATGGTTCCAACAGCGTCCACACTAAACCTAAATATGATCTTCTATATTTGAGCTTAATACCTTTATATACTAATTCTTTTAAAAGGTATCTATATCTCATAAATCCTTGAATATACTTCTTCATATTACCTCCATCTTTTCTTAGTAATACTCGCAATAATTATATATTATTCTTTTATAATGTCAACAAATAGCCACATTTTTTTATTATAACAAAAAAGTTATTAAATGTGAAATTTATAGTATTTCTTTTTTATTTGTACTATAATATAAGGAATACTAGATTCAAAAGAACGGAGATTTTTATGGGATTTTTAGGCAAAGTCAAAAGAAAAGCCGGCAATTTCAAAGAAACTGCAAGGCGTTCCAAATATGCTAAATACTACAAAAACCTTTTAATTGAAGATAAGGTTATTTTATATGATTCTTATTTTGGACGAGGCATGATTTGTAACCCCTTTGGCATTTTTCTTGAGTTACTTAATAATGACGATTTCAAGGATTATACCCACGTTTGGGTTATTGAAGATAAATATGGAAACGAACCTGTTATGGAGCAGTTTGCAGGAAACAAAAATGTATTTGTTATCGGCAGACACAGCGATGACCATCTTCGCTATTTAGCTTCAGCAAAATATATTATAACTAACGTTTCCTTACCCTTTTATTATTGTAAGAAGCCGGACCAAATATACATTAACACATGGCATGGAACTCCTATTAAGAGTTTAGGTTTTGATATGCCAGACGCACCGGTTACAATTTCTAATGTCCTTAGGAACTTTCTTTCTTCGGACTATATGATTTCAGCCAATCCTTTTTTAACATCTGTATTTCTTGAAAAATACAAATTACAGGGATTATACGAAGGAACAATTATAGAAGAAGGCTATCCTAGAAACGACAGGCTTTTTAATACTGATAGAAAAGCTCTATTATCACTTCTTGGAAAATACGGCTTAGATATTGATTCAAAAAAAGAGATTATTTTATATGCGCCAACCTGGAAGGGCAACGACTATAATCACCCACAGGTTGATGTTAATGAATACATTGATTTTAAGCGGTCACTGGAGTCCTTAATTGACACTGATAAATATCAGGTTCTACTTAAGCCTCATCAGGTAGTTTATAAGGAGCTTAAGAAATCCGGCAGAATAAGCGATTCGCTTATACCTGCTTTTGTAGATACAAATGAACTTTTGTCAATTACAGATGTTTTGATTTCAGATTATTCAAGTATTTTCTACGATTTTCTTGCAACTGGAAAACCTGTTGTTTTCTACATTCCTGATTTGGAAGAATACAAGAATTATCGTGGTTTATACCTTGCTCCGGAACAACTTCCGGGACCTTGTTTAACAAATATTGATGAAATTGGAAAAGTTATTAACAATTTAGATTTTTATATTAACAAATATCAAATTAAATATAATGAAGCAAAAGCTTTTGGTTGTCCAATGGATGACGGCAATGTGGCAAAACGTATTGTTGATGTTGTTTTTTATGGCAGAACATCTGATGCTAACGGCAGGGACTATAATTTAATTAAATGTAGTAACCATAAGAAAAAGCTTTTATTCTTCGGTGGCGGTTTACGAATGAACGGTATTTCCACTGCCCTTAGAACAATGCTTGATTATATTGACTATGACAAATATGACGTAACTGTTTACGCAGGGAATTTGAAATTTCCTGACAGTAAAGAAATGATTTGTTCATTTAATAAAAATCCTAGAATTTTTGCTAGAGTTTCTTACACACCTTCAACGTTTGGCGAAATGATTCGCAATGATTTTCTAAGAGTCTTTGGTTTTTGTAATGGTCTTATGAAAAAGATCTATCCAAAGGCAATGTATGACAGGGAATTTGTAAGATGCTTTGGTACAAGTCATTTTGACACTGTTATTGATTATTCAGGTTATGGTAGTTTCTATTCCATACTTCTTTTAAGTGCTACAGGTGCAAAGAAGTTAATTTGGCAGCACAATGACCTGCTTACTGAGAAGAACAAAGTTGTAAACAACAAGAAACCACACAGTCGTGAACTTCGTGTTGTTTTTTCAACCTATCAGTTTTATGACAAAATCGTTGGTTGTTCAGAAGCCACAATGGAAGTAAACCTTGAAAAAATCGGTTACAAGAATTTGAAGAGAAAATGTACTTATGTTAGAAACGCAGCTAATTTTGACAGGGTACTAAAAGGAGCCAAGGAATCATATAATGAAGAGACTGCTATCAATGCAGGCTTACCGGAGCTTCTTAATAAAGATTTAATTTCTTTTGTTAATATGGGCAGATTATCACCTGAGAAAAATCAGGAAGCTTTAATTAAAGGTTTTGCCAAAGTTAACAAAGAGAATCCTAACACAAGACTTTACATTATAGGTGACGGTCCATTAATGGAACACCTTAAATCTTTAATCAAGTCTTTAGGTTTAAAGGGGAAGGTTATTATGACCGGTAATATGGAGAATCCTTTTATGTTAATGAAAGAATGCAGTTGTTTTGTTCTACCTTCATTACACGAAGGACAACCTGTTTCATTATTAGAAGCAAGATTACTTGGTCTGCCAATTATAATGTCTGACTTTAGCTCTGCTAAATCTTCTTTATTTGAAAACGGACAACTTTTAATTGGTAATAGCGAAGAGGAAATTTATAAAGGTTTAACTACTTTTATTAACGGTCAGGTTCCTACTTGCGATTTTAATTACAAAGATTATAATAAAACTACAATAGAACAGTTTGAGGAAATTATCGGGTAGTTTACGATAACCTGTCACGTAACCCCCATATATAATTAATATAACATTTAACTATTTACTTATTTCAAAGAAAGGACAAGTATTTTACTTGATTATGGTGCAAGTATGGAGAAATATTCAGCCACTATAAAAAATGGGTTTAAATACACTCTGAAGCGAAACATAAAGAAATATACTCAAAACATAAAGATGCCTGAAAAAGATTTAGGTAAAAAACAATACTACTCATTTTTGTCTATACCGGTTCGTGAGCATCATATATTTTACGAAGCTTTCTCAGGACTTGGTGTTCTTGATAATCCTCGTGCCATTTTTCTACAGTTATTGAAAGATCCTGCATTTGAGGATATGATTCATATTTGGTCCATTTCAGATATGGATATGGCAAAAGACAACATTAAGGAATTTGAAGATTTACCAAATGTTCGTTTTGTTAAGCGTGAATCTGAAGATTATTACCGTTATCTTGCCAGCAGCAAGTATCTTGTATCAAATTCAACTTTTGGGTACTTTTTTGTGAAACGTCCTGAGCAAACATACATTAACACCTGGCATGGCGTTCCAACCAAATACATGGGTTACGAACATACTGTTGAACGTGTTGAAAATGCCAGAGGACCTGCAAGAAACTTCTTAGGTGCTGACTATCTTATTTCAGCCAACAAATTTATGACAGAAGTTATGTACAAGCGTGCCTACAAGCTTGACGGTCTGTATGAGGGCACTACTTTGGAAATTGGTTATCCAAGAAGTGATTTACTTATAAATGCAGATATTAAGAAGGTAAAACAAAAACTTGAAGACATTGGTATCAAGACTGACAAGAAAATTATTTTGTATGCACCAACCTGGAAAGGTAATCTTTACAATCAACTTGAATATGATGTTGAAGAGTTTAAAAATACTGTTAAGAAGTTTTCAGAAAACATTGACCAAAGCAAATATAGAATTTATTTAAGAGTTCATTATTTCTTATACAAAATTTTAGCTGAGGATTCTGAATTAAAGGATATTTTAATACCTTTTACAATTGATACTAATGAGCTACTCTCAGTTGTGGATATTTTAATTTCCGACTACTCAAGCATCTTCTTCGACTTTCTGATTACAGGTCGACCAATTGTTTTCTACGTTCCTGACTTAAAGGAATATGAAAGTGGTAGAGGGCTTTATGTACCGGTTAATACTTTGCCGGGAATTGTATCCTCTGATTTAGATGAAGTTGCTTCCTCACTGGATGCAATTTGCAAGAATAGAAAAGAATATTGCGATTTCTACAAACCACAGCTAGATGAAATGAATCGTTGGTGTACTTACAATGATGATGGATTGTCTACTCAGAGACTTATTAACATTATCTTTAAAGACTACACCTATCTATCATCAAGAAATCAGGATATTATCAAAACTTTTGATGAAGGGAAGAAAAAAGTTCTTATATGTGTTAATTCAAAACAAAAGAGCAATGCCTTTTGGGCTGAATTTTATCAGAAGCTTAAGAAATACGATTTTAAAACTACAGACGTAACTGTACTTGTTACTTCTTTTAAAGATTTAGAATCTAAAAAATATTTTAACAATCTTCCTGATGAAGTAAGAGTTTTAGTTTGGTTTGCATTACCATTTGTCATTGAGGCGTCTAAAACTTTCTATGACAGAGAAGCGCTTAGAGCTTTTGGTGATGTACACTTTGATGAAGTTTTAGTTGAAGGTGATATTAATGAATATTTTGCAGACTTTGCAAACAACCTAAATGGCTTATACGAAAAGGAGCCACAGCAGGACTAAATAATAATTACAAAAAAACGGTCAGTATGGATTTTACCAAATACTGACCGTTTTTTACAGCACCATAAATAATGTGCCGGCTGTTATTAATATTGAGCCCATGGCTGATTTGTAAGTAAAGACCTCATAAGAATGAGGCCTTTTTATTATGATTCTTTAAAAATCTTATTTACAACTCTTTCTGTAGCATGACCGTCATCTATGCAACAGAATCTATTGTAAAATTCTTCATATCTGTCTTTATATTTTTCCTGAATTTGGTCAATGTTCTTTATGGCATCTACTACTTCATCATTTGTTAGAAGCATTGGTCCTGGAAGATCATCTTCCATGGATAAATAGAAACCATGTAAAACATCTCTATATCTTTCAAGATCGTAAGTATAATAAAGAACCGGTCTCTTTAAGTTAGCAAAGTCAAAGAATACTGATGAATAGTCTGTTATTAAAATATCTGTTATTAAATACAAATCCGTAACATCATCATAAGCACTTCCATTAACTGCAAACTCACCGTATTTTGACATGTCTAAAGCTTCAACAACTAAATAATGCAATCTAAGCAATAACACATATTCGTCACCGAATTCTTTTTCTAATCTGTTTACATCTAAATCCAAGTCAAACTTAAACTGTCCAATTTCATAGTAATTATCATCACGCCATGTTGGAGCGTACATAATTACTTTCTTGTCGGCAGGAATTCCTAATTTTTCCTTTATCTTTCTAGCACGTTCTTCTCTGTCAGGTGCATATAAAGGATCATTTGCAGGATATCCGTATTCAAGAATTTTTTCTTTTGGATACATAAAGCAACTTTGGAATTTTTCAGTTGAAAACGGATTGTCTGATAAAAGATAATCCCAGTTTTCTTTCTGTCTGTAAAACTTGTCCTTGTAATTTGATACGCCACCTACAACATCGTTTAAGTCAAAAGCCAGTCTCTTAAGTGGTGTTCCATGCCATGTTTCCAAAAGCACTGTATCTTCCCTTTTTGGAACACTAAGTGGCTGTTTCATATTTAGAATCCAATATTTACTTCTATTCATATAATAGAAATATCTAAGACCTGATCTTCTAACTGTTTTATGTTTTCCCGGTATCTTCAAGCCTCTCTTATCCACAGACCACACATAAGTGTATTTATCTCCAAAATGTTCCTGCATGTATTCGTAAATATATTTAGGCTGTCCGGAATAATTTCTTCCCATAAAACTTTCAAAAATTACATAGTTTTCTTTCATTGGCATTTTATTAAAAATATGCAATGCAAAAGCTTTATTTCTGGCCCATTTATTTTTGAACATTCTCTTTAACTTCTTCTTGGCCAGATATCTGTTGCCTGTTTTTTTAACCTTTGCCAAATCGCCCTTTGCCATTGCCTTTATTACAGGCTTTTCAAGAAAATAAAAATATCTTCTTTTTAAATTCTTCTTATCCATCTGGCTACATCTCTTGTAGAATTCCTGGAAGTATTCATTTTCCCAGCACTCTTCTTCCTCTGTATTCCAACGGAGTTTTTTAATTAAGTATAATGTGACGAACTTAGCTTCAATAAGATCAAAATGTCCCTGAATTTCAGGATGTCCCTCAGCTACCTTCTTTGCATTGTCAATTGCCATAAAATAATAAGGCATTGACTCTATCTTAGGTGTCTGTTCGATTGCCGGATTATTATATCTGTCATTATGATGTCTCTTTACATAAATTGCATTTACGTTACTTTTGATTTTCTTTGTTGTACACAAAATCTCTGTAAGCACTCTAACATCTGCGAAACAATACTGTTCTTCATTAAACCTAATGTTATTGTCTGTAAATAATGACTTTCTGTATAATGCACCAAGAACTGTTAATCTTTCCAGTCTTCTAAAATGAGTAAGTCTTGACTCTATGGGATTATCAAAATCATATTTTTCAAGATTTTCCTCTTCCTTTTCAATATCACGCTTTTCCTCAAATGTAACTGTTCCCTGATATGTTCCCTGAACACGACCATAAGCCATGTCTGTATCTTCATCCATTACATCTAATAATTTCTTAATTCCATCATCGTAAATGTAGTCGTCATTATCAAGAAAATAAATATATTCTCCCTGCGCCTTATCCATGCCCAAATTTCTGGCTGCGGATACGCCGGTTTTGCCTTCCAAATAGAATACTTTTAAATTAATTTTGTCCTTGTATTCGTCAATAACCTGCTGGAATTCATCTTTGTCATCCTGTAAATCATCTACAACAAGCACTGTTTCATAATCCTTAAATTCCTGTTCTGAAATGCTTTTGAAGCAGTCTTTTAAATACAATAGCCACTTTCTGTGGGTTACAATTATACTTACCATTTCCATCTCCTACTTATCGCCCTTAGCAGTCATGTCTTTTTTGTTAAGGTCTTCTTTTATCTGTGTAGTTGAAATACCTTCTGTTCTTGGTAAATAAACTACTTCGCAATAATCTTTAAGGAAATCAAATTTGCCTTCCCAATCGCTACCCATTACAAAAGTATCAATCTTGTAGTCCTGTACATCTGAAATCTTCTGATCCCAGTTATTTTCAGGGATAACTAAATCTACATATCTGATAGCTTCAAGTACCTGCTTTCTCTGCTCATAAGTAAAGTAACATTTCTTTTGCTTTGAGTTCCAGTTAAATTCATCTGTTGAAAGCACTACTACTAAATAGTCTCCCATTTCCTTTGCTCTTCTTAAAATATTAATATGTCCATAATGAAGCATATCAAATGTTCCATATGTTATAACTCGTTTCACGTATTCTTCCTCCATTTCTGCATTCGTGTGATTGTATAATCTTAACGAACCCATAGTATCACAACAATTATACTAATTTTCTATTATCATATCCAGCACTTTTTTACTGACGTCAGGTCCGTCTAAATAATTATACTTCTCGTTAAACTTTTTATATTTATCATCAATGACAAAATTGTCAATGAATTTCTTAACATACGCCATTGTTTCCTGCTGATTAAACACTACCGGACCAGGCAACTCTTTCACGTCAAAATAAAAGTCTCTGGTCTTATTTTTGTATTCGTCATAATCTGCCATAAAGAAAACAATTGGTCTTTTCAGATTAGCATAATCAAAGAATACCGATGAGTAATCTGTAATAAGCATATCGCTTATGGCATAAAGAGTGTTTACATCTTCAACTGAAGATACATCATAAACAAAGCCTCTATACTCACTTACATCCAGTTTCTTTGATATAAAATAATGTGCCCTAAATAAAATTACATAATCATCACCAAGTTCTTTGTACGCTTCCTTAAAATCAATATAGTTAGCCAGCTTAAAACCTTCTGCTGCACTGTACTGATTATCCCTGAATGTGGGTGCGTAAAGTACAACTTTCTTATTTGTTGGTATATTTAGTTCTTTCTTTATATTAGTGCATTGGTCTTTTGTAAATTTAAAAAGATAGTCATTTCTTGGATAGCCTGTTGTCAGCACATTGTTCTCTTTAGACACATTTTTCATATTAAATGCCGAAATAAACTTATCTGTACAATACTTAGATGGTGAAATCATGTAAGTTATTTTCTTTGATTCCTCCACATAAATATTTTTCATCTGAGACTTGTTTGTTAATGCGTTTCCCTGCTTTTCCACATCAAGACCAATTTTTTTCAAAGGTGTACCATGCCATGTCTGAACAAAAATCTGGTCAGCCTTAGGTTTCAAAAACATTCTTGGATTTGAATTAAAAATCCAATATTTTGCTTTTGCCAAGGCTCTGTAATAGCCAAAACTTTCAAACTTAACAGCGTTTTTCACATCTGTTCTGTTAGGATTTCTAAGAGACCAAACCAGTGTGTAATCTTTATATTTAGGATTATTTTTCATTTCTTCATACAACGCCTTTGGGTTACACGAAATATTTCTTCCCTGAAAAGACTCAAACACAACCATTTTGTCATCTCTTTTTTCTATGAGCTTTGCCAGAAAATATATAAATCTTTTGTAAAGCAGCATTAGTTTTCTCAGTATGTCTTTTACCTTTTTCATTTAATACCTCCGAAAACTTTCTTTTCCACTCTCTGACAGCTTTCGCCGTCATTGTAAGAGTTAATAATCATATTAACTCTCTCTCGTTCTGCTGCGAAAACATCATTATCTTCTGCCACATTCACCACATATTTTTCCAAATCTTCATAGGAATTAATCTTCTCACCTGGCATGTATTCAAATGGATTATCAAATACAAAACCTCGCTTCTTTCTATATTCTTCAATATCTTCAACTGTAAAAGCAATCGGTCTGTTAAGAAGCATATAGTCAAAGTAAGCTGATGAGTAGTCAGTAATAAGCGCATCTGCATTTCTAAGCAGTGCATACACACTTAGACCTTTCTTCTCAAGTGCCTTTTGTGTCATGAATTTAATGTTGCTGTGCTTTTCTTTGTAAGCATCAGCTTTTTGAAGTGGATGCATTTTTATAACCATCTTAATGTTTGATTTTTTTAATTTCGAATTCAACTCTTCAATCTGAGTTTTCTTTAAAACCGAAACAATATAATCATCATTATATTCTCTGTATGTTGGAAGCCACAAAATTAATTTCTCATTTGGCTTTTTCAACAATTCATCTTCTTTTTTGTTTGGTACAAATAGCTCATCATTTCTTGGATTTCCAAGTATTTGTACCTGTTCCTCATTGCAGCCGAAAATCTTTGCCATAATAGGTTTATACAATGGCGAACTTGCAGCCACAATGGTAAAAAAGTTATAGTCTATTTTCTCTAATCCTTTTTCCAAATTTCCGATTTTCTTCAAAGGTGTGCCATGCCACAAATTAACAACTGTCTGATTTTTACTAGGTTTTATTGGATATTTACCAAAGCAGTAAAAAGCGTATTTTGATTTTAGAAAATACTTAATGCCCTGCTTGTTTCCCACAAATGTAACATTAGTAGGAGCGCTTTCAATATATTTTTCATAATCATTACTGCTTACCACAATCCGGTAATCATCGTTATAGTTCTTTCTTATTAAATAATCATAAAAAGCCTTAACATTATCTCTAAAGCCTAAGTTAGTATAGAAAAATATTAGCTTTTCGTCTTTTTTTATAGCCTTGTTAAACCACGTTAATGGTTTGAAAAAAACTTTTAAAACTTCTTTATTCATTGTCCTACTACTTTCTTAATGTCTTTCCATATAAGGTAGCTCTTAAGCCGTTAGGAATAATACTTACAATACTTCTTGTTAATACACTTGTAAGGAAATTTCCCACAGATATTAATCCTATCTTTTTCAAATGTTTTCTGAATCTGTAAATATGCCTTACATAAGAAACACCGCCACGTCTCTTGTACATTTCACTGCCACCACGCATATACAGGAGATTTTCCTTAACATTATATCCTTTGTAGCCTTTGTTTAACATTGTACACCAAAGATTATAATCCTCGAAAAATCTATAATCCTCATAAAATCCGGCTTCTATTACTGCTGATTTTTTGTACATTACTGATGGATGATTAAAAGGACTTCTGTTTTTTGCAAACATAATTATTTCTTCATTATTCTCAGGAACCACGCGCATGTTTCCGGTGTTACTAATATCTCCCACAAACTCAATTATGTTAGAGCCAACTATATCTGCATTTTTTTCCTTCATTGCCTTCATCTGCTTTTCAACTCTATCAGGCATACTTACATCATCGCTATCCATTCTAACGATTATCTCATTTTTACATTGTAATATTCCATTGTTAAGTGCCTTTGCCAACCCCATGTTATGCTCAAGCCTGTAAACATTGAATAAGCCTGAATAGGTTGTTACAAAATCTGCAATAACTTTATTCAGGCCTTCTGTAAGAGGGCCATCACATACAATTACAAAATCATTAGTTTTTACTGTCTGATTAAGAATGCTGGTAATGGCCTCCTTTAAATATTCAGGTTTTTCTTTTATATAAACTGACATTAGCACTGAGTAATTCTCTGTCATATAAATCACCTATTTCTTATCTATAATTGCTGTCTTCTGATTCTTGTCCACGCCTTCAGTATTATCCTTCATGAACATAATCTTAAAGGTCATTAATATTAACTGAATATCAGTCCAAATCTTATAATGCTGAATATAATACATATCCAACTTCAATTTATCATAAGGTGTTGTGTTATATTTTCCGTATACCTGAGCATATCCTGTAAGCCCTGCTTTTACCTTTAATCTGAAACAAAATTCAGGAATTGTTTCCTCGTACTGTTTTGCGATTTCAGGTCGTTCAGGTCTTGGACCTACAACTGACATCTTACCTGAAAGGATATTAAACACCTGTGGTAATTCATCAAGATGTGTTGCTCTTAATATTTTTCCCACCTTAGTAACTCTGTCATCATCTTTGGCTGCTAAACGTGCGCCGTCTTTTTCGCAGTCAACTTTCATGCTTCTGAACTTTAATATTTTAAAAACTTTTCCATTGACCGTAAGTCTTGGCTGTGTGTAGAAAACCGGTCCTCTGTCCCAAATCAAATCGCATACTGCAACAATCACAGTAATAATAACTGTTGGTATACATAAGATTAAGGCAATGACAATATCAATAATTCTCTTCACAAAAGCCTGTTCCCACTTAAGTCCTCTTATCTTAGTTACCAATAATGGCGAGTCAAATAAATTATTCTGTTCTGCACCAATGACAATAATATCTGATAACTTCGGTGTAATATATGCCCTCTTATCATACATATAACAAAGTTTGATAATTGAGTTTCTTGTTCCACTTGGTATGTCACAAAGCAATACTGCTGAATGTCCCAAAATGGCTTCTTTTATTTTTGAAAAATCTTCATCACAATGAATTGACTCTTTAATGTGATATTTATCTTCTCTTGTTTTGATTTTCTTTACTAAATTATCCGGATCCCTATCACTATATATTAATAACATGTCTTTTGGTGGATATAACCATTTGTAAACCGACATGGCTATTGCCGCCCAAATGAGACAACATAAAATATTATCAAAGCTCATCCCGATAATAGGTGCCGGATTTACTAATTTAAGACTTAACATAGAAATCTGCAAATACATTATTACATTAGTAAATAACAATGCAAGTAATTGCGAGAATACCAAATCCGAATACTTAAGTCTTCCTAACTTAAATGCTCCGTACACCTGACATAACACTGTAAACAATAAAGCATATACAAACAACAGCACCATATGACCTTTAAAGAAAAAGCCTCTGTCCATTCCACCGCTGTAATGATTATCCCAACAATACCAGAATACTATTGTCTGTACAGTTATTACTGTTGCAAGCAACAATAATACTATTATTCTTCTAAACGCTCTTGACTGTTTCATTTTTTCTCCTACAACAACATAAGCTGGCTTGCATCAGTTTCAAAGTCCGCAACGCCAGCTCATAATATTTTATAATTTTACCAAAGCCACTATTATTTGTCAATTTTACCACCCTGACCGTATAATAGGTAGACTGTTATACTTTGTTTTTTTTATAAATATGTAGTATAATTAGACCGAATTTTGCGAACTGTCAGAAACAATTTTTGATAGTTTTTCAACGCATTTTAATTTGAATGAAATATTAATGAATATACTTGAATGAATTATTTATATTTTGCTCAATAAATATGCATTTTATTTCGTATAACAGATACAAACAATTATATGGCTAAAGTTTTTTAATCACTTTTTCAAATAAAGTGATTATTTAGCTTTTACTAAAAATTAAAATGTTACTCTATAAAAGAATTTAGGAGGTACTTATGAGTAAAAAACAAAATTCATTAGATACAAAAGCCGGCTATTACGGATATAGCTCTGAAACAACATCAGCAGCAAATCATGCCAAATCAAACTCCGGTAGTAAAAAGAGTGTAAAGGCTAAAGATCCAACTAAAGGTTCAAAGGCAGGAAAAATCGTCGGGATTGTTCTAGTGCTAATTCAGCTTGCATTGTCAATTACTGATGTTTATTTATTCCTTACTAAAGACTTTGCTTTTATCACACCTACAATAGTTGGTGTAACAATACTTATTCTTCTTGTACTTTTAGGCTTAGTTTTCTTCTTATTACAGAAGTCTAAGAACGCTCAAACATTTGGGAAGATTATTTCAGTTATTGTAATTATTTTATTGGCACTTGCATGCTTTTTCCTTTTCCGTGATTTTTCTAAATTCACTAACGGTAAAAAGCTAGATAATAAACCATTTGTAGTTTTCGTTTCTGCAAATGATACTTTTGGAGAATTTAACAGGAAGTCATTAGGACGTTCTGATACAAATATTTTAGCAGTTGTAAATCCAAAAACTCACAACGTTTTAATGGTTTCAACTCCTAGAGATTATTATGTAGAAGTAAAGGCAAAATGCGTTGCCCCTGATTCATACGACAAATTAACACACGTTGGTTTATATGGAAAAGGCACGGCTAAGAAAGCAGACGGAACTGCTGCTACTGTTAGTGACTGGCAATGGGCAAGTGAGGTTTCATGGAATCCTGGCAATAAAGCTTTAATGGACACATTAAAATCTTTATATGGATTCAAAATTTCAAGCAGCCGTTATCATTATGTAAAGCTTAACTTTACAGGTTTTGCCAAACTTATTGATGCCATGGGTGGCATTACTGTTAAGGTTGATAAACCTTTCAGTACAACAACTTATGCTTCATACGGTGATACTGAAACAAAAGAACGTAAGAAATACACATACACTAAAGGTAACATGAAAATGGATGGTGCCACAGCCCTTACTTATGCAAGAGAGCGTCATTCATTCGGCAATGGTGATATGCAAAGAAACAAAAATCAGGTTAAGGTTATTAAAGCCATTGAGAAAAAGGCATTAAGCGGCACAACATTGCTTCATTATAATAGTATTTTAGATGCTATCGAAAACAGTTTTACAACTGACATGGATATTTCATCATCAATTAATTTATTAAAAGATGGTGGTTCTGACGGTTGGAACATTATGTCATTTGGTGTAATCGGTACTCCTTCAAAAGACTTATGTACTTATACAGGAACATATCTTGCAACTGTTTTACAGGATAAAGATTCTGTGGCAAGAGCTACTGATTTAGTGAACATGACTTTAAATGGAAAAACTACACAGGAAATCAAAAAGCAAATTAAAAAATATAATAAAGAACAAGGAAACTAGGTGAATATTATGAAAAAGATTATTTTAACCGGTGGTGGAACAGCAGGACATGTTACACCAAACATTGCCCTTGTACCTCAGCTTAAAGAGGCAGGCTTTGAAATTAAATACATTGGTTCTGAAGGTGGCATGGAAACTAAGTTAGTTGAAGATGCCGGCTTGGATTACCAGGGAATTTCTTCAGGTAAACTTAGACGTTATTTTAGTTGGAAAAACTTTTCAGATCCATTTAGAGTTTTGAAAGGCTATTTTCAGGCAAAGAAAATTATTAGAAAATTTAAACCTGATATTGTATTTTCAAAAGGGGGTTTTGTTACAGTTCCTGTAGTCTTTGCTGCAGCCAAATACAAAGTTCCTGTAATTATCCACGAATCAGATATGACACCGGGACTTGCAAATAAACTTGCTATAAAGAAGGCAACAAAAGTATGCCATAACTTTCCTGAAACTGCTAAGTATTTAGGCGAGAAAGCTGTTCACACAGGCTCACCTATAAGAGCAGAGTTATTTACAGGAAATAAAATCACAGCTCTTGACATGTGTGGTTTCACTGCAAACAAGCCTGTTATTATGGTAACAGGCGGTAGCCTTGGTGCCGAGAAGGTAAATAAACTTGTTAGAGCTGCTTTACCTGAACTTCTTAAAGATTTTCAGGTTGCACATCTTTGTGGAAAAGGTAAGGTAGATGAATCTCTTAATGGTACAGAAGGTTATGCTCAGTTTGAATATATCAGTGAAGAAATGAAAGATTTCTTTGCAATGGCAGACATAATTATATCAAGAGCCGGTGCCAACAGCATTTGCGAGATTTCAGCATTAAACAAGCCTAATATTCTGATTCCACTATCTGCTAATGCAAGTCGTGGTGACCAGATATTAAATGCTAACTCTTATAAGAAGCAGGGCTTCAGTGAAGTTCTAGATGAAGATGTAGCCACAAAAGATGATTTGATTTCAACAGTACATAAAGTCTTTGACAACAAGGACACATACATTGAAGCAATGTCAAAATCATCAGGTACAGGTGGTGTTGAAAAAATTGTTGGCTTAATAAAAGATTTGAGCAAATAAAATAATATAAATAAAATATAAGCCCTATGTTAAAACTGATATGCATACAATAATTTAACTTCATATCAGAATATAACATAGGGCTTTTTTATTAATAACTATTTCAATATTTCTTTAACCTTTGCGGCAATTTTTTCTAAACCTTCTGTGTCCTGTGTGCCAGGTGTCCACTTAATGTTTGCATCATCCTCATCATATCTTGGAATAATGTGAATATGCAAGTGGAACACTGATTGGCCTGCTACTTCTCCATTGTTCTGTAAGATATTGATACCCTTACAACCTGTTGCTTCTTTAAGGGCTGTTGCCACTTTCTTTGCAACAATGTGAGCATGTGCAAGTGTTTCATCATCAATCTCAAACACGTTTGCTGCATGTGTTTTTGGTAAAACCAAAGCATGTCCTAATGTTGCCGGACCTGCATCAAAAATCACCTTTACCTTGTCATCTTCATATAGCGCAGTGCTAGGAATTTCTCCTGTTGCTATTTTACAAAAAATACAATCACTCATGTTATGCCTCCTAATCTTTTTTATAATTTTATCATATATAATTAGGGTGTCAAAAGCATCCCAATATTTTTTCTACTATAAATTAAAATATCTGCCTCTGTCTTTGATGCGATATAGCAAAAATCCCATTGCCACACCAATTAATGCTCCGCCAAGATGCGCCATTACATCCACACCTTCTTCCATATTTCCAAATACCATCAAAACAAATAAAATAATAAGTCGTGGTGCAGATACCTGTCCCATTCTTTGTCTGTTTTTGAAAATCATAACAAGCATAACTCCGAATATTCCAAATATTGCGCCTGAAGCACCTACGCTAACAACAGCTTCTCCTAAACTCATTTCAATTAAAGCCGACAATACCGCGCCACCTATACCACTTACAAAATAAGTAATCAGATACTTAATTGGTCCATATTCTTTTTCAATCTGATAGCCCAATATTCCAAGCATAAACATATTATTTGTTATGTGGTTGGCGCCTGAATGTACAAACATATGGGTTATCAATCTGTACCACTGGCCATCTTCCAAAACAGCCGGCCAGTACATTGCGCCATGTTCATATAAAAACTGAGTATTTTCAGTGCTGCCTGTGAACTCCATTACTAGAAACACAGCAATATTTATAATTATCAAAATTGTTGTCACTATTGGTATGTTCTTCTTATTCATAGTTTTATTTCCTTATTTTTTCTTTGTTTACTTGATTTCTTACTTTTCCAGTGATCTATTTTCTTATATATTTTCTTACTTTCTCTGGTATTTAATTTACTTATCTAATGTCCTGCTTTATTCTTTCCCTTAATTTTCTTTTCTTCTTTAAGTCTCTTTCTAATGTACTTAAATGCCTCGTCCTCACCGGCTTCTGCAGTCATAACAAGCAATTTTTCAATTTCATCCCTTGTTTTTAAATTAATGCTTCTGTGAGGTTTTCTTCTGCTAAAATAGTCTAAGGGATCCGTCTGTTTATATTTCTTGCCATTGTATATCTTGCTGGCAGCCAATCTGTCGCAATACATCTCAGCCACATAATTGTAAGGCATTTCCACCGGTTCATTTCTATGGGTTTCAATATTGTAATCCACCCAATATTCAAAGTGGTGACGATTACGTCCTTTGTGGTGCATCCAAGCCTTTGAATATCCGAAAACTTCCCTTTCGCCCTCGTTAGGACTTCTGTGTCCTGTATAAAACTTAACTCCCGGAATAAATTCTGTTGGCGTATATTTAGACAAGTCATGTCTAAGTCCCTGCCACAATATACCAGCTTTTTTACAATGTTTAATTACCTGATGTCTGTGTCTTGTTATTGTACAAAAATGACCTGCCAGCCTTTGAAAAAAGTTTCTTTTTTCCATTTGAATATCTCCATTTTTATTTTCTTTTAACTCCAACGAGTGTCCATATTTGAATATTATTTATGATATCTCACCTATAATATAATCTACAAATAACTTAGCAATGTCTATGTCACAAACGCTGTAAAGCATTCTTGCTCCCACTGCGTCCTCAATTTCATTAAACACAGCCTTCCCATTATGAAATGTAAAATCAATTCCACCATAATCAATTTGGAATTTGTTTAAAATCTGCTTAACCATGGCAATTTCATAATTATTTAAATTATATTCCCGGGCACTTCCACCAAGACTATAATTGCTCTTAAAGCTTTCTTTTGAAGTTCTTAAAACAGCCTTAACAATTTTGTTTCCTATAACATATACCCTAACATCTTTTCCAATGTCGGAGCAAAGTTTTTGGATAACATACTCGTCCTTTATCTTAGAAAGTGCCTGTTTCTTCTCATCTTCATTATGTACTAAAAACACCTGACTTCCACCATGTCCACAGCAACTTTTGATTACATAAGGATAAGAAAAATCCTGTATGCTTTCATGGCTACCAATTACTTCTCCCTGATAAATTATTGGTAGAAAAGGAACTATGCCTTCCAAATATTTGTAATTTTTGCCTTTGTTATTAGCGATGTCTGTAACCATGCTGTTATTAAAAACTCTTATTTCTCTTTTCTCAAGAAGTTCTGCAATGTAGGAATTTCTGCTTCTGTTTATTGCAAAATCAATGTTTGCATTCTTTACAAACACCTCTGGTTTATCAATTTCTTCTAAAATAACCAGCTTAAGTTCAACATTATATTGGTCGAAATCTTCCTTAAGCATTCTGATAAAACCTTTATTTTTTTCTGCATCTTCTCTTGAATAAATCACCCAGCCAATGTTGCTCATTTTTTGGAATATTCCCTCCTATATTAATCAACTAATTTTAAGTTTCTATTAATAAATTGAATCTTTTTCTTATTTACTTCAAATATAAATCTTGGCTTACTAATATGTTTAGCATCAATTTTCCACTCATTTAATTTCAATGCTAATCTTTAATACTTTTAACAATATAATCTAAAATACTCTCCGCTACATTCACGCCTGTGCAGTCATATATGTTTTTAAAGTGAGCATTGGAGTTCACCTCGCAAAGAACCGGTTCTCCCTCTTTTCCAAACATGATATCCACACCTGCAAAATCTAAATTAAGTTCGCGGCATACATCTATAGCCATCTGTGCCTGCTCTTTAGTTGGTGTGTACTTTTTCATTTTACCACCGTTAGTTATGTTGGCGCGGAAATCATTTTCATTTACACGCTCCATTGCCGTAACAATTTCATCACCTACAACGTGTATTCGAACATCTTTACCCTTAGAACTTTCGATGAACTCCTGCATAATAAACTCATGATGCCCGATTTCTTTTATTTTATCAACTGCTTCATAATAGCTATTTACCAAATATACCTGTTCACCAAAAGAACCTTTGTTTTCCTTAATCACCATAGGATAGCCGAGGCTTCCTTCAACCTGAAGTAAAAAAGTATAATCTTTATATTCCTTATCAAATGTCATTGGTGCAATAAAAGTTTTTGGCATTTTTATGTTTTTGTTTTTTAGGCGGATAAAAGTTAGCGCCTTGTCATCGCATGCCTCAATTCCATCTGCATTATTAAATACCCTGAAGCCTTCTCTCTCAAGCATTCTTGCCAAATTGACATCCTTATCCCAAAACAAAACAAATTCCGGTCTTTCTCTCCAGTTTATATTTTCAGGATCTGCCGGAATAATTGAATCAAGCTGGTCATTAGGCAACTTTTTCAAATTAATGTTTCTTTCCTTTGCTGCTTCAATTAACCAACTATATATTTCTTCAAACTTTTCACTTTTTAAATATCCATTTACTACCAACCAAGCTGTCTTCATATTGCCCTCCTACATTTGCATTTTCCCTTTAACAGCAAAGAACGGTTAAGGCCCCCTTGCCATTAACCGTTCCGGACTGAAAAATATGTTAGTATACTTATGAGTCTTAGGAGAGACTTATAAGTAATAGGTACTACCCTTTAATTATAACAAATTCTTATTTTTTATCAACATACTTTTGCTTTTTACCTTTAACTTATTGACCTTTTATGCTAGAATTATGTAAAGATTAGCTTTTAGGAGGCGACAAATGCGCGATACAAAACAAACAATGAACAAAAATATAACATATATCGTTATATTTACAATAATGATTATAGTTGTTGCATTACTAATAATTTTTATACCAAAACTTAAGAATAAAGATACTAGCAGCAGCAATTCATCACCTGATTCAGTATCTGTAATGTCAACAGAAGGTTCACAGGATGAAACACTTAGTAAATCCATTAAGAATTTAACTGATGTTAAGTTTGGCAGTAAACGTAAATCTATTTCTTCTTATGAAAAGAAACAGAAAGGTACTCAGGATGGTTCATACGCAGCTTCTTCAGATGGAAAAGTTGCATATCTTACATACAAATTCAGCGAGAAGAATCCACCTGAATACTTTGGTGCACAAGTTCTTCCTACTGATTCTAACGCTCTACTTCAGTATGTACTTAACGAAAAAGGTAAGCTTTATGAAGTGCGTTTACAGTATGGCAAACTTTCAAAGGATTCTTATGATGCTATAGTTTCTAACATTTCAGGTACATACGGAAATTATACATTTGCAAGAACATATTCAAATGGTTCCGCTGAGCATTGGTGGAAAACAAAGAGTATTACACTTATAGCATATTACCAAAGTACAAGTGTAAGTGTTTATCTCAGAAAAAATTAATTAACATGACACCAGACAACTCTTTGCTTATGCTTAGAGTTGTTTTTATTTGAAAGGAAGGTTTCTATGTCTTATTCAGATTATGTACAGGCAGCTAAAATTGGGAAAAAAGACTATCAGTCAAAACTTATGGCTGGAGAAAGTCCAACTCTTGAAGTTCTTGATGATATTTTGCATACAACCAAAAGTTACAGAGAAGTATCTCTTGGGTTAGTTCAGATTCCATTAGCCCAGGTGGTAGGTACCAAAACTGCCGGAAGAAGCAATTCTTTTTCCAGCAACTTTATGCCTATTCTCGACCCTAATTCCGAGTTTGCTTCCAAGTGGATGACACTTTCCACAGCCCAACAGGAAGAAGGAATTACCGATCCTATTATTGCTTATGAATACATGAACAAATTCTATGTTTTAGAAGGAAATAAACGTGTCAGCGTTTTGAAATACTACGATGCAGTTTCCGTAATGGGACAGGTAACAAGAATTTTACCGAAAAAAACAGATGATTATGATGTTAAACTTTATTATGAATTTGTTGATTTCTATAGTTTGTCAGAAATCAATTACTTATATTTTTCAAAACTAGGAAGTTTTGAAAAATTGCAAACTGTTGTAGGCAAAAAGCCTGGAGAAGTTTGGAGCCATAACGAAAGAATAGATTTTCGCTCGCTGTTTCTAACTTTTAAATCCAAATATGATGAAATCGGTGGCGAAAATCTTAAGGAAATCACTTGTGGCGATGCTTTCCTAGCGTTTACACAACTATATGGCTATAAAGAACTTTTAGAAATGTCAGACAGTGAATTAACTAAATTAATTAATTCAAATTTCTCTGAGTTTGAGCTTATGTCAGATACCGAAGTTGACTTAAGAATGACTGCTTCAACCAAAAAAGCTTCTGTTTTAACAAAGCTTTTGACACCGGGTGCAAAGCATTTGAAGGTAGCATTTATTTATGAAAAAACTTCAGCATCCAGTGCATGGACCTATTCCCATGAGTTAGGTAGATTGCACCTTAACGAAGTTTTTCCTGATGATGTAACTACCGTATACTATGACAGTATTAATTCACACAATATTGAAGAGGCAATTGATGATGCCATTGCCAATGGCTGCAATGTAATATTTACAACATCGCCAACTTTTTCTCAGGCAAGCTTAAAGGCTGCAATTGCTAATCCAAAAATTACAATACTAAACTGCTCACTGCATGACCCTCATACTTCAATGAGAACATACTACGCAAGAATGCATGAAGCTAAATTCATTATGGGTGCAGTTGCCGGTTCAATGGCAGCGCATGACAAAATTGTATACATTGCCGATTATCCTATATACGGAACAATTGCCAATATTAACTCATTTGCACAGGGTGTAAAAATGACCAATCCAAGAGCAAAAATTCATCTGCTTTGGAGCTGTTTAAAAGACGTTGACGTTGAAGAACAGATTAAACAATTACAGCCTGACTGCGTTTCCGACAAAGATTTGTCTGTTCCAGAAGCCGGAACAAGATACTACGGTTTATACATGTCATATCCTGACAGTATTTGGAATCTTGCCATTCCAATATATAACTGGGGAAAATTCTATGAGCAGCTTATAGAAGCCATTCTTAATGGTACATGGAAAGCAGATGACTCAAAGAATGTAAAGGCAATTAACTACTGGTGGGGCATGGCTGAAAACGCAATTGAAGTAATTAGTTCTCCATGGTTACCTGAGGGCATTAAAAAATTAATAAATCTATTAACAAAAACAATTCGCTCCGGTGATTTTAATCCATTTTCAGGAATTATTTATTCACAGGACAAAACAATAAAAAATGGTGAAAACCAAACTCTCTCACCAAATGACATTATTACAATGGACTGGCTTTCGGACAATATTATCGGTGAGATACCTGTTATTGATGAACTTGAAGAAGAAGCAAAACCTGTTGCAATGCAGCAAGGTGTAAATCAATAACCAAAAGAAACAATGGGGTTTCTTAAAAATAAGTTCGGAGGACTAATATGAAGATTTTATTTATATCAGACGAGGAATCCAAATACTACTGGGATTATTACTCACCTGATAAATTAGAAGATATTGATTTGATAATATCTTGTGGTGATTTGGCTCCACAATATTTGTCATTTCTTGTAACACTATCTCACGTTCCAGTTCTTTACATACATGGTAATCATGACGAATGTTATCTTTCAACACCTCCAGAGGGATGCGTGTGTATTGATGACGATTTGATTGTCTACAACGGAATTAGAATAATGGGACTTGGTGGTTCAATGCGTTACCGTCCGGGAACTTTCCAGTTTACAGAAAGACAAATGAGACGCCGCTACACCAAACTTAAGCGTAAGCTTTTCCTGAAAGGTGGTGTTGATATTTTGGTTTGTCATTCACCTGCCAAGGGAATTAATGATGGAGAAGATTTGCCGCATACAGGTTTCAGTGTGTTTAAGGAAATTATGACAAAATATAAACCAAAATATTTTGTGCATGGTCATGTTCATAAAGCATACGGTCACGAATTCAAACGCTACGACAAATTCGGCAACACAATTATCGTTAATGCCTGTGAACGCTGCGTAATAGATTACGAAAAATAAAGATGTGATAATTCACTTTAATGTTTAAATCTCAGATTATATATCTGATTAAACCGGTGAATTATCACATCTTTTTTATTTGTTTTTATTTTTCTGCAATACTAATATGCAAATATACACACCTATTATCATAAGCGGTACAAATGTTATAATTTTCAATGCTTCAAATCCCACAACTGCTGCTATAACCTGAAAAGCAATAGCTATAATTGTTTCAATGGTATTTTCAGAATGTAAAATCCAAATTATATTAATGCCCGCTATAAGTCCTAAAACCAACATAATAATTGAACACCATACAAATTCATATGTAGAATTATATGTAAGACTTACCTTTGATTCAATCTTATAATTTAAATACTGTGCAACTATTACTGCAACTGCTAAAATTAAACTTGATAATGTAGTTTTAGCTTTCATAACTCTTCTCCTTTCATTCTCATTTGTATTATTAATTAGTTTTTAAACTAATATAATCTACCACCCGTTCAATATTGTTTTACTTATACTGAATCCACATTGCCGGACGAATGTTAATATTCTGGCTTGATACCTCGTAACCATAATCCATGACCTTGCCGTTAGATACAAACTGAGCTGTATTGTCGCTGATACCCGCATCAATAAGCCACCAGTCTCTTGTATAATTACTTAAGATTTCTTCATATCTGTTTGCCTGCTCAGCATTAAGCATGAACAACTTATCTGTTGTTTCCTTTCCACCCTTTGTCTTAGACTGACTATTAAGGGGAATTGAAATCCTTGTTTCTAATATTTTTGACTTCTGACTTTCAGAGAATGTTTCATCAATAAAATCACTATTTAAGAATTTTCTAAGAGATGACTTTTCCCATGTTACGCTAATATTTTCATCATTGTATGCATATCCTGGAATTGGTTCTGACTTAACCAAAAATGCTTTTCCCTGTTTTTTCTCAAGAATAAGCCACTTATACTCTCCAAAAAGTATACTTGTGCCAACCTCAGACTTATCAATATTGTTAAGTTCCAATTCACACAACTGAGCTTCGGAATCTTTATAATCTCCCAAACTTCTCAATGTATTCTTTGCGACTTCGTATTCATCTTTCTTTTTGCAATCTATGCCATATTCATATTTGCTTAAAGTTGCTCTATCCTGACTGTCCTTGTAAGACTTTAAATTATTGAACATCTTATAGGACTTTTCATAATTGCCAACCTTTTCATAATATGAAGCTCTAACATATCTTCCCTGTTTTGTCTGAGAAAAAATTACTCCTCCAATTCCAACAACTATTACTACAAGAATAATTCCTAAAACTATTTTTCGGACAACTCCGTTACTCTTCTTCTCTTCTTCCTGAAAATTATCAGGTTTCTTTTCATTCTTTTTGTTAGCATCAGCCTTTTTCTTAAATTCTTTTGCCTTAGCCTCTGCCTCTTCAGCTAACTTAGCCGAGTCCTCATAGTCACCCAGCTCTCTATATTTCTTAGCTATTGTTCCGTAAATTTCTGCTCTTTCCTTGTCTCTTGTCAGACAATTAACAGCCTGTGTCAGTTCTTTCGCTTTCGCATACTTTTCTTCGTCAGTCAACTTAACTTCTTTAACTTTTGTTTTTGCCGCCATATATACCTCCGTTTTATCTTTTTCATTATATTACTCATACACTTTAAAAGCAACTGAAAAAGTGGCATGGACAGTTTATGTAATTTTCTTCTTTTAATTACCTGCTACATAAAAAGTCGCAGAATTAGTCACTACCTTTTCTTTATTCTCTCCACTTGATTTATAATTTATTGAAATAACAGCCTCATCTAAACTCAAGGTGTTTCCCTTTTTATATTTTAATGGAAAATATACATAGTTCTTTCCTTTTTGCAGTTTTAATCCTAAATCCTCTATGATAATTGTTTCATAAAATTTCTTCTTATAAACATCTTTGATTTTATTCTCAAGTTTGGAATCGCCAATCATACTATGAATTTCTTCAAAATCCTGTTGGTTAAAAATCTTATAATTATTATCAACTTCTACATAATTATCCAAACCTAACCTTACATTACTTATTTCTATATTTTTATTTGTATTTAACTCTATTATAATGCCGTAATTATATACGTTGTCATTATTATCAGTTTTCAAAACAGCTTCTGCATTAACAAAACTACACTCCTTGTAATTTTCGTTTTCATCATTTATAAACACCAATGTTCCTATTTCATAGCTATGTTCTTCGTTGTCGTCCTTCTTTTTTACAATTAACCTTGCATCATCCCCTATTGATGTCTCGAATTCTCCTGATAAAGTAATATGTCCCATGTAATATTTGTTATCTATTAATTCGTCTTCAAGTTTCAAGTTTCAACTCATCTACATTCACATCAAATTCATCAGAACCAACTGCCACTCTTACAGATTCAATATTACTTTTCTTCCATGAAGCTCTATTAGGATTGTAACACTTGAAATTTAGATTTAATTGCCGGGAGTCAGTATATAAACTACTTAATAATTTATCAAATTTAACTGTTTCTTTCTGATTATCATTTTTTGAATTAAAGGCAACGATTATCAACACAATTGCCACTATAACTACTGCTGCTCCGAATATACGTTTCTTCATTTTTTACTCCCCTCCGTATTTGATTCACAATACTTTTGTATTATAGCACAGTTTCCATTATGCAAAAAGCAAGTGCATATCTAAAAGCACTCATAATGTAACTTTCAATCATAACTTCTCCCTCTCTTTAGTTTAAAATAATCATTAAACTTTACTCGCCTACTAGCATACAAAAATTTATGTAAATGAAACGTTGAATTATATGTAAAACAAATAAATATAAAAACAAAATAATAACTACTAAAATTACATTGCTTAACAATTTTCGCAACGGTGTATTTGCTTTCATAGATTTATTATTTTTATCATTCTCCTTTAAGTCAGTCCCCTTTGTCTTATTTGCATATTTTTTCAGAATCCATCTCCTTGAAATATATGTTCCGTAAAAAGCAAAAATTAACGCGGTTATGATCATTCCTGCCAAACCAATTTTTAATAATGTTGGACTAATAGGATTATAATATAAATTGCTATATGTTACCTGATTATCAATATACACTCTATGTAAATCAGAACCTTTCTTCGCTAGTTGTACCTCTAAGCCATCAGTCCGGTATACATATGAAAAAAGTACATAAATCAATAAATCCATTATCCACAATATTTTTATAACTCGTTTTTTCATTTCAAATTTTCTCCTAAAATTCCCTTTTTTCTTAGTAATCTAAAGCTCATTCTTATTAAAGCTATTGCCAATAAAATACATATAGGTACAAGATAATCGTAGCGACTATAATTCACATTCAGTAAGATTAAACACAAATCTTCCCACTCGTCAGGAACATCTAATGGATGTATTGTATTAGCAAAAATTGCTCCTACAATAAAAAATATTCCTAACCAAAAAAATTTGTTATTTCCAATATTTTTCTTTTTTTCTCTTGGTGGTTTATAATGATGTAACTAATCAATGTAACATAAAATGCTACCACTAACTTAAAGTATATTGTTCTATGGTCTGCATATAATTCACTAATATTAGGGGCATATTTATAAAAGTCAAATTTAAAAGAATATACTATGATTTCTGTTATTTCATAAAAAGTTATAAATAATACTATAAAATTATTAATATTTTCTGTTTCTTTATAAATGATTAGCGCAAAACTAACGAGCAGTCCTAATATGGCACCTATTAGTATACCTGATACCCTAAGATTTGATATATAAATTGAAATCACACCAAATAACACTCCATAATATGTTGTCACAATAGACTGTCTCGCTAATAAGTAATATTATTCCAATTAATATTCTAAATATAGTTATTGTAATTTCACCATGTATGCCTATGTACAAATCTAACATTCTTATCTCCGTTATACTTCTTAATTAATTGTTTATTTGATAAATATAATCCTTCTAATTGTCAATTATCAAGGCCGGTTCATCACTACCAAGAGTTTCATAATTTATCTTTTGTAATTTAATCATCTTTGTTGAATCAAAGATTTTTTCCAATTCATTTGATAAATTATTTTTATCATACGATTTATAGCTATTGTTTTTGTAATCAATAATCATATAATTATTATTCTCATTAACTAAATATAATTTACTCTCTTTAGAATCATCATAATAAAAAGTAATTTTATCAAATACAGACTCATCTTCCTTTAAATCATATATTGTGTAATCAAAACTACTCATCATTTGAAATCGTCCATCGCCTACAGATAGGTACGTATCTCTTCCAGACTGATATTTTACCTTTTTTGTACCTGCACATCCTGATAAGCATAATATAAATATTAACACAAATATTGATAGCTTTTTAATCTTCATTTCCTTCCTCCATTTTATTACTAATTATACGAATTTAGCCTTTATTTTTCTATCTTTATACTCCATTTCTACCCTTATTTTATAGCTGTGACTAGCACCTATAGCCTGGCTTAACCATTCATAGTTATTGTCAAACATAACTATAGAGTCATAACTTTCGCGTTTAAAATCATATCCATCTATTAAAATATAATTCAAAGTAGTTTCATTCTTTATCAATTGGATTTCCCTTGCTCCACACTACATTTTCTTTTTCTTCTTGTTTTTTCAAAAAACTATCAACCTGTTCTTTTGTAGTTTTTTTGTTATTCACTCTATAAATAGGAGACTCTTCATTTTCATTATCACATGCACAAAGTTCGCTATAATGGCACTCTCCATTATTAAATTTCAGTCTACCAATATATGTGTCTGCAGCACTTCCAGAACTTTCAAAACTTCCGTCTTTCTTTATATTTTTCATTCCTCTGAACGGAAATGAATAACAATACACTTTTCCATCTTTATAAGTTAATACCAACTCATTTCCTAAACTTGTTTGTAACACAACCTCTTGCTCCCCATCATAATCTATATCCACTTGACACCAAGATTTAATTTTTGTTTTTTCAACATTACTTTCTTCTTGATATTCATATTTACCTTTTGAATTAACACTCATATAATTATCTGAATTGTAATCTCTAATGTAGCATTCCTTTTTTAATTCAGTATTATAATACCTTGTCTCGTTTTTAAGTACGTCTAATATTTCTTTATTGTCAATTTTCACTACTTTACTACTAGTTGTCACAACTATATTTTTTTCTGTTGAACTTTCATTAGATTTGTTTGTATTTTCTGTTTTTTTATTACACCCTACTAAGGACAGTATGCACACTATTATACATAAACAAATTATCTTTTTTTTCTTATTATTCAAAGTCATAGTTACTTTCTCTCCTTTATTAATTTTCTTACGAAAATATCTACTAACAGCTCAAAATAACTAAAATTATTTAAGTTATTTTGAGTTGTTACTAAATAAATATTTTACTTATATTTTTTTAACAATTTTTTTGCGGTATTTATTCTCTCGTCTAAATGTGGTACTCCTGCCTGCTCATAATCTTTACAAAAAGAATTCACCATATCAGCTATCTCTTTTTTGCCTTTAAATATTTTCCACTTATTTTTATAAGCACTCTTTCGCTCTTTATTAAAATATTCTAACTGAACAATCAAATCACCAACATTCAAACTTTGAGTCCTATGCTTATTATTAGCTTTTTTTACATATTTTAACAAAGCTTCCTTCCTAGTAAAATAGGTCCATTGAAGAATCCCCCATCCTTTACTATCATATGCATCATACTTTTTGACATACCAAAATGCCGGTTCTGAGCTTCCTTGTAAAATTAAAGAACTATATGTATGCCACGTTTCAACATAAATATTGCCCAATATTGCACATGCCTGCTTCTTGTTAGTCTTCAACTTTTTCCTTAAATATTTATATATGTATTTTCTGGCTTTGTTCGTATTATAATATGTATACTTTTTTGCCTCCTGTTCTCTTATAGAATCCCAAGCACCTGCCGGATAATATTGTCCACTATTTCTATTCTTCTTATGTCCACTCGGATCCACATAATTTATTGGATTTCCGGAACAATAAGCATATAGATTCCACGTATCTTTGTCAGTTTCTGTGCCTCTATAGGTATCCTGGCTTAAAAATTCTCCATCATTTGAATCATAATATCTTGCATTCAAATAGTAAAGTCCTGTATTTTCATCATAAATACCACCCGTATAACATATTTCATTATAGAACTTACTATCAATGTTCTTTTGTGTTTCTCCGTAGTCAGTATAACTGTACGCCTGTTCACATTTTCCACTATTATTAAGAATTGCCACGACACTTCCCTGTACATCTTTAGAATAAAAGTATTCTGTCTGTGTACCTGAATCATACCTTATTGTAGCAAATGTATTACTATCATTTCCAATAATGTTTTGGCTTGTCTTATTGCCTTTTTCATCAGTTGTATATAATAGCAAGCTTCCCTCATAATAATAGTTTATTGTTTGGGAATTAACCTTATTTCCTTCAATTTGCGTATCTGTTTTCAAAATACGTTGACCTTGTCCATTATATTCATTATGTTGTTTTGATGTAATTACTCCATTTGTCTTTATTTCCACATCAATTAACTGGCTATTTACATCGTATTTGTAAGTAGTGTTTGTTTTTTTACCACTGTCAATAACAGAAATTTGATTTCCTTTATTGTCATAATTATATGATTTACTATACGATTTAACATTTGAACCATCAGCGCATTCTATTACCGTACTTGATGTTAACTGATTTAATTCGTTATAACCATTATATGAATAATATCCTGTTGTTTTTGACTGATCTGTTGCAACAGTATCTGTCTCAAACTCTGATTCATAGGTTCTGTTTCCTACTTTATCATATTTGTATGTACAACGTACCGTTTTGTATGTTAACTTATTATTCTTTTCTGATTTTACAAGTCTTCCTTCTTCATCGTAAGCATAGAATACTTCCTCATCCTTACGTGAATCTTCGTAATTACTTATCTCATGTTTATAGGTAATATTAGAATTTTTATCATACTTATATTCATATTTTTCCTTTACAGTATTTGGGTTATCACTTGTAAAATATGTCATTAATACTACTCTATCAATTTTATCATATGAATAATCCCTTTGAATATAGTCCGTACCCTTATTAAGGAAATTTTTATAATCTCTTATTGTTCTAACTTTTGCATTACTGTAATAATCATATTTTCGAATTACAGTTGTGTCATCATCACCACCTGATAGAATGCCGTCAATTTCTGTAATCCATTTGTCTTTATTATAAATAAACTTAATGCCTTTCAATTTATCCTTTGAACTGTTAGGATAATATATCTTTATGATATTATCATCAACATCGTACACATATTTAATCATTGAATCTTTAATTTTCTCAGTTGTCGGTGTACTTGTTGCATTTATCTCAGCCACACCTGTATTTCTTCCATATGCATCATATTCATAATATGTGTATCTGTAAGGCTTTCCACTCTTATAATCAATAGCTGACTTAACCTTATCATCCACTGTATATTCATACTGTGTATAGCCTTCAACATTTCCGCTATCATCAATTCTTGTTGACTTAATTAATTCACCTGTTGCATCTTCATATGTATTTTGAATATAGCTTCCATCAGAATATATTTCTTTTGTCTGTCTGCCATTAGAATCATATTCATATGTTTTTACAATGCTTTTTGTTGATGCTATATCTTCAATTTTAGTAATCTGATCAGAGCCATTATTTGTTGTTTTAGATACTCTTCCTAATGCATCCGTAACGGTATCTACCACACCCCTGTCATTACCATCTTTTATCAACTCATCATATGAGTATGTATTAGTTGCATCAGAAGGTGTAATTACTTTTGTTGTCCTTCCCTGCTCATCATATTCATATTTTGTTTGATTTCCTTCTCCGTCTGTGCTTTTTATTAAGTTTCCATTTTGGTTGTATTCATTTGTTGTAACAATTGAATCCTTACCTACTTTCAATGTGTTACCAGATATCTCGGGATTAGTAATTGTAGCTGTCTGATTTCCTTTTTCATCATATGTTTTCACTATAAGCTTACCATCGTCTATTCCTGACGGATTATTTTGATTTGTTCCGTTAGTATATTCAGTAAAAACTCTTCCAGACGCATCATAAGTATAATCAATATACAATCCATTACTTAATTCCTTAACAGTTCTTCCATCGTAATCAACAAAGCTCTGACTTACAATTTCATTTTTGTTGTTATATACAGTTGTGCTTTTAACATTGCTTTTTTCTTCTGCCTGCTGATTTGCTTTTGTAATAAACAGACTCACGTTTGCACTGCTAACGCTTAATGTTAATGCCAATGTAAATGCGATTCCTTTCTTAAGTACATTCTTCAATTTTTTCTTCTCCCATTTTTGATTAGTAATGTAAAAAAGCTCTCCCTACTTTTTATGTTTGTACATCTAAATTTAGATACGCATCACAGTATACTCACATTTCCCTTCCTTATCAATAGACTTTGCACGAACGTCGAAAAAAACGACATGAACGTTGTTTTTTTGACGTTCATGCCGTTTTTTTATTACATAGCTGCGATTTTTTTCTTTGCTGCAATATATCGTTTTTTCGTTTCTGCATATTTTCTCACGCTAACATAAGATTTCTCATTATCTTTAAAATATGCAAATTCTTTATCAATGTATTCAACCTTTGCCATATTGGTCAAATAGGATTTGTGACTTCGGTAAAACCCATACGGTTCTAACCGGTTTTCCAAGTCATTGATTTTTTCATCCGAAATAAAGCAACCCTCTTCTGTATGAATTAGTGTTTTTCTTGACTTTGTTTCAATATATAGAATTGAATTAATAGGAATTTCTCTTGTCTCATTACTTTTATGCCCTATTATGCAGGCGTATTTATTTTCATTTATTTTTTGTATTGCTCCAAAAGCTTCTTCTAATTCATTCTGCATATTTAACTTATCAATGTATCGAAATGCATTTACCAAAAATCCCTGTCTTGCACAGTCCAAATGTGTCGTAAGAATTATGACAATACTGTTTTTATTACTTTTGTTGTATTCCGTTATTGTCTCAAAGCCGTTTAAATCCGGCATTTCTACATCCATAATTACAACATCATAGTATTTGTCTTTTTTCAGGAATTCCATTCCCGAGCTAAACATTTCAATTCTGTCTTTATCTCCTGTGTAATTATTAATTACTTTTTGCGCTGTTTCTCTCCAACAGCTTTCATCATCAACAATGGCTATATTCATTTTCCTTATACCTCATTATTCTTTAATGTAACTGATACAACAAAACAACCATTTTCGATTTCTATGTCTATTAACCCGTTACATGCATTGACGCTATCTTCTACATTTTTCAATCCCCAACCATGATACTGTTTTTCGGGCTTTTTAGTTTTTAGATTTTTCTTATTAAGATTATTATCACAATAAGAATTTCCAATTTCTATTATTATCTCGTTTTCCGTATAACGACATATTACCCAAACTTTCTTTATCGTGGCTTTTTCTGCCGCCTCTATAGCATTGCTCAACAGATTAGAAAATATTGTACATAAATGATATGCACTAACACTACAGTTTATTGGAAAATGTCCCTGAATCTGTATGTTAATGCCTTTGTTAATTGCTTCAGCATAATATTTATCTAATATGGCATTGGCAATATCATTTCCAACATTTACCTTAGTTCCTAACCTGTCAACGCGCTCTATAATATCCTGAAGATATTTTTCAAATTCTTCATTCTTCCCCTCTTTTTTCACTTTATCCAATAGATATAAATGATTTCTTATATCATGTCTGAATTTCTTGGTTTCGACTTCCCTTTGTTCCAGGTATTCGTAATAGTTTTTTTGTTCTTCCAAGTATTTCTTTGCTAACATTTCATTTTCTCTGTGTATATTTCTTGAAATTATCAAAGCTACTGTTGAAACTATTTGAATTATTAATCCTATGGAAACAAGTAAATAAATTATGATGTAAACAGCTTTCCCGTCATGTACAACCTGTTTCATTGTTATATATGCCAGTATTGCCAATACGCAGAAATTTGCCATTATATTTATCGTCATAATTATCCAATATTTAACAGCTATCTTCTTTATTCCGTAAATATACTTTCGTTTTATTATAATTGATAAAACAATAATGCAAATCAACGTTAATAGTGATGCTATAAGATTAGAATAATTTCTTGCATTGAGTTTTAGCATCTCTACTATTGTCTCAACAATTTGTGAAAAAAACATCTCAACACATTCCAATACCATAGAACTTCCTATGATATATACAATTACCGTCTTATTTTTTTCAACAAAACAAATCCTCATAATTATAAATATACATACTAAAAAGCTTATTAAATCCAGCCCCGTATGTTTCATCAATACAGGATTAGCACTGAATATGGATACAATAATTGTTGCTAATATTTTTAGACCATTACTATTTTTAGATTTAGTAAACTGTAAAATATTTTCTGCAATCAATAAAATCCCCATTATATGAAAAAGATTTGCCAGTATATTACAAAATATGTTCATTGATTTCTTTGCTCCCTAATGTAAAATATATTAAATTATACCATATTTTTACATATAAGATTAATATAAATCAACTCATTTTAATAAGCTCCAAAACCAATGTACCCACTTGTACACTTCCCTTGTCCTTTCCGTATATACTGTTGTATTGCCCGGACAAGAGTTAGCATACTTCTTTTTATTTAATTGTAAATAGTTTTTGCACGAACGTCGTTTTTTTCGACATAAGCGTTGATTTTTTTCTGATTTTTACATCTTATTTGACTATGTTTATATAATTTTTATACTCTTCAAATTCTGTTAAAAAGTCGTTTATTTGTGATTTTTTTACATTACCTGACATGGTAATTTTGATTTCTTTGGAAATAGTAGCACATCCAATTATATAGTCATATTTGTCTCTGTCGTGAAGAATTTGATTGCTAATAAATTCTTTTATAGTTTTTAATTTTACATAAGAAATTTCTCCATTTCCAAACACAATGTCCTTTGGTGAATCTACAATTTTTAATATTTTTTTGCGATTTTCACTGTTATCCCTGCATATAAAAGCTTTCAATTTCAGCTCTCCATCAACCAGTGCAATTTCATTGCCGCTATACCAGGATTCACCTTCATATTTTTGTAATGCAGTAACATATTTTTGCATTTTCTGGTACCGATTGTATTGTTCGCTTTTTTGGAGCCTCTACTTCATTTTCATCATCAGACCCACTTTTATTCAATGTTTTTAATTGAGATAGTTGATTATATAAATAATCAATATCATCTTTATTTGTGAATGTTATTGTTTGAATTGGTTCTACCCAGGATACATCTTCCTGTGTATTTTCACCTACAACAATTTTTGAAATGTCCTTATAAGATTTTATATTGATTTCGTTTAACAAAGATTTCCCGGTTTTACCTTTGTCTTTTCTATTAGTAATAGTGCTTTCATTAACTACCTGACTGTTGTCTTTTTTTGCTGCTTTACCAACTTGGAAATACGCAATTCCACTGATAATTCCAACCACCAAGCACACCACAATAGTTATGCATGTTTTTTTCTTATTTTTCATATTTTCCTCCTGAATTTTGTTTTATCTTGTGTTAAAACTACTGTAATGGAAAAATGTATAAAACTTGTAACTGAAACTTTTAGAAATAGATTTTGTAAGTTTTTATTTAGATATGTACTTTTTCATACTTCCCCATTATGAAATAAAGTTGTACACAAAACGCATACAACCTTATAATAATATGTATTCATATATTTGTCAAAAATTCCAGTGTTTAAAGCTACCTGCCCTGTTTTTTATGCTTTTCTATTGCACCAATAATTACGAATAGAACGCCTAACATTTGCTGCTCTCAACTTTAATTCGTCACATACAACTCGATTCCACTTCGTTACATCTCGCTGATGCGGCATTCGCCGCATCAAAAAAAGAGAAAAAGACTCTCTGTCTTGAATGCAAGCACTCAGGATTGAATGAGTCACATACAGCTCAATTACGCTTCGCTTCATTTCGCTGATGCGGCATTCGCCGCATTAAAAAAAGAGAGAATGTTCTTTTCGAAATGTAAACATTTCTCTCTGAACATTCTCTCTTTTTTTATGTGACTCATTGCTTACGCACAAAGAAAAGTACCACCCCAGGCAATTTAATGTCCGAAACGGTACCCGCAAGTGCGCCTTCAGGGATGCGATTGTCCTGTGGACAACTCTGCCCTTGGCAGTAGCATCGACCGAAATGCCAATTGAGACCTCGAACCCTGCACACCCTGAAAGCCCTAGGGCATTTTATATCAGTTTATTAAACATTATTTTGTGTTATAAAAATGTCCGCAATTCCTTTGTTTATCCGGCATTGCGGGCAATATGAAACTTTATGGTATTTTATAATAAAATGTAAAAAGTTCAAGTGTTTGTGGGAAGGATTTTAGGTTTTATACTTAATTAATACATTTATTTGTAATAATAATTAGTTATCCATTTTTCTCTTTTTATTCCAAATAATAGCTATCTTCTATGCAAAGAATGATGAAATTAGTACTATTACAATTCCTATCCTACAACATTTTATTAATATCATTCGTCAATTCTAACTTCTTTTTCTAGAAAATATTAATAATAGAATTAATATTGTATCAATAAAAAACATAATTACTGTATATTGTGTTTTCCAAAAGAAATCATCCATTATAATACTCATAAAATTAAACAAACAAATTAAAATTGATATTATCATTATCAAAAGGATAACGATTTTTTTCTTTTCAACTTTCATTATTTTACTCCTCCTTCAATTTTTGTATTATGTTCAAAATATTTAGCTGATTATTATCTTTTATTTTCCCTTTTAGGCATTTATTTTTAGATGCTGCATCTAATAGTATTTTCTTCATCTCATTTGCTGACTTTATTTCTTCACTCATACTATATATTATTGCACAGGCCTTTGCAACATATGGCACAACAAAAGAAGTTCCACCCATATAAGAAACTTTATTATCTTTTGTTAAGCATAAAATATCCGTTCCTGGTGCTACAATATCAACACTTTCACCATAGTTAGAAGTAGTACTTAAACATCCATCATATCTAAAACTTCCTACCGTAACAACATTATTAAAATTATAACTACAAGGATACATTTTCACTTCATCTATGTCTAAATTATAATTACCAGCCGCTACCACAAAAAGCATATTAGATTCTTTTATTACCTTTTTCAATTTTAAGTTTTCTTTAAACATAAGCAAACTTACAACACAAATTTCAGCCCCATTTTCTTGAGCATAAAGTATAGCGTCTACCAAGTCATCACACTCCCCATCATTACCTTGTTGCAT
Organism: Eubacterium sp.; assembly: GCF_057858645.1. Classification (NCBI taxonomy): domain Bacteria; kingdom Bacillati; phylum Bacillota; class Clostridia; order Eubacteriales; family Eubacteriaceae; genus Eubacterium; species Eubacterium sp. The sequence continues at coordinate 5,824 of NZ_DBLZZO010000011.1, read as the reverse complement.
GATTTTTAATGGCATAAATTCAATAAACTCGTTTTCTTCAAAATTACCATCTTCTGTTGAATTTGTACATAGTATATTGGCTATACTTGTACCATGACTTGTATCCTCCCTAGAAAACAATTTAGTGTTGTTATCTTTAAAATTATATCCACATATGTCATCCACATACCCATTTGCATCGTTATCAATATTATCTATCTTTTCATCAGTATTTTTCCACAAATGTCTTTTTAAAATAGCATTTTCAATATTAATTCCTGAATCAATAACTGCAATAGTACATTTACGATATTTTAAATATTCATTTAAATCAACCATTGAAATATCTATTTTGCAATTCACAATTCGGAAGATGATGATATTGAAGTTTATACCAAAGACAAACTAAAAATTGTGCTTAACTGCACTCGATTAAATAAAAATGTTTATCTTGAATATCCGTTGGATATTGCTTATCTCCATCGACTTGCAAGGGAAGAACCATTTAATTATATCTATTTCGCCTTACAACCCGATGGATTGCAAGGGTATGTTAAAGCAATGAATGTATTCAACTAAACCTATGCATTTTTAACCTAAGAGCATATTGCGATTTCGATTTCGCAATATGCTCTTTCTGTTTATTAAAACTGACAAGATATTCAATAAAAATTTATTACAATTGGACTATTTCCTTACAATATGAAAGTGCAACATCATCATGAGAAACCATAACAATTGTTTTTCCTTCTTCATTTAATTGAGTCAATAATTTCATCACAATCGCCGTATTCTTGTCATCCAAACTTCCTGTAGGTTCATCTGCCAGAACAATATCACAATCTTTAAGCATCAGTCTTGCAATGGCAATTCTTTGTTGCTCACCTCCTGAACAAGTATAAATCTTTTTATTTAAAAATTCATTTGCAACTCCAACTTTCTCAAGAGCTTCTAACATTAACTCCTTTCCTTTTATCTTATTCTTTTTATTGATTACAATCTTGAGATTTTCATATACTGTCAAATCATCAATAAGTGCGTAATTTTGAAACAGATAACCTATTACCTTTTTTAACATCTCTTTTCGTTTTTTCTTATCTCTGTACCTTACCTCTTCCCCCATAATATTGAGAGTACCCTCATAGTCCTCCAATAAACCCATTATATTCAACAAAGTTGTTTTTCCTCGTCCACTTTTTCCTTTAATTCCTAGAAATGTACCCTTTTTAACCTCTAAATTATAGTTATCAAATATAGTATTATTTCCATACTTCTTTGATATATTTTTTAATTCTAACGCATTCATAATAACTACCTTCCTTTAATTACAGTTCCTATGCTTTCAAATGATTTTCTTGATAAGATAATATAAAATATTATTGTTTCAGGAATAATTAAAAACATAAAGATCCTATTTATGATAATAGATGCTGCTACTATAATCGTAGCATTATAAAATATAAAATTAAAAATATCATTCACGGTCTTTCTTCCTAACAAACTATATACCGCCATTTTCTTTTTCTTAAATTCATAATAAATACAATACAAACTTATATCTACAAGTACATATGTTAAAAAAACAATAAAGAAATATATTACACTTTCAAATAATTCCGTCTGATAAGTTGATATATGTGTGCGCAATTCTACACCCAATTCTTCCATCTCTATATCTGCTTTTTCATATCCCATTGTTAGTAATTTTTCTTCCATCTGTTTTGCTACATTTTCAGTCATAAAAACATCACCATAGCTAACTGTAGCCCTTTTTTCTAGTTTTGATACCTGTATAACAGAATTATAAGAATACTTACCCGGAGTTTCCAAATCCATAATCCATTGTCCATTTGGAATGCATATGGTTTCTATATTTTCTAATCCTTCATACTTTATTATTTTGCTACGTTTTTCCCATAAATTTTCTGGAATTAACAAGTACTCTCTATTATCTTTTATTTGCAATTTATTTCCGTTTTTATTTTTTATTCCCAAATAAGAAATAAGATTAGATGAAGCAATTATCATATTGCTTTCAATGCTATCTAAGTCCTTGTACACAACAGCAGGTTCATTTCTATCTTGTGTGCTGTCTGATGGACAATAATTAAAGATTTCATTAGACTTAAACTTTTGCATATATAAATCAAGTTCTTTTTCTTCATCACTACTTAATGCAACATGCTGTGTACAAATATACCAATTATGAGCTTCAATCTCCTCTGCTCTTTTAACTCCTTCCGTTAGTCTCAAAGTATTATCTATTAATTGTGTTGATATAATAAGCACTACTACCACCAAGATTACTTTAAACAGCATTACCATTAAAAATATGATTTTATTGTTTTTTTTGTTCTTTATAGAATCTATATAATCTGTATTCTTGATAAAAATTACTGCTACCATTGCAACACATATATACACAAAATCCAGAGCTAAAATTAAAAACAGCAACATTATTAAATATTCCGGCAATTGACTAATATCCATAAACATTATGTACAAGACAAATAATATTGCACATGGTACAAATCCATATCCTGTATTTTTTACAATATCCTTATACAATCGTACTGAAATTCTTCGTTCAGACCAACCATTTAATTTCAATATTCCAATTTCTTTTAATCTTGAAATATAATATATCGATGTGCTGAATAAAGATAAACAAAAGATGGATACAAAAAAGCCAATATTTAAAGGACTAAATAACATTTCAAAACTAAACTTAACCGGTTCTTTGTATACCACTTCTGCATTATAACCATTTTTATCCAATATATTTTTTAATGCTGAAACTTTACCTAATTCATTATCCTGTACCATAAAATATCTGGCTTTTCTATCTTTCCTTTTTTCATTTGGTACTATTTCTATATGTCTATTTGGAAACAGGCTCTTCATAACACCATATTGAGTATTATGTTTAGGGTTAATAACCTCAATTTTGCATTGAACATTTCCAAAAGAATAATTATTAAATGTTCTAATCTGTACTGATACATCGCTTTCCTTTGCAAATTTTTCAAGTGTATCAAACCCAACTTGTTTTTCTAATGAGAAATCGGAAATCCTTTCGTCACTAATATAGTTAGATTTATCAACTACAAGTAGCATAAAATATACTGAAAAAATCACAAGCATCACGCCAATTAGTGAGAATATTTTTTTCATAAAGCCTCCCCTATTTATTCATAAAATTAATAGTGTATATTTAGAAAACCTTGATATATCATTATCAAGGTTTTCTATCCTTTAAAGATTATTTTACAGCGACAGCCTTGAAATCTTTATATCCGCATTTTTCTGCCACAAAAGGATTTTTATGAGTAGCTGCTTTTGCAACATGTACTCTTCCTTTCTTTCCTTTAGCAGTCGTTTCACCAGATTTTTCTTTTTTAGGACTCCAATCTGGATCTACCCATACTGTAACATTATATTTTATACCATCTTCTTTTTCATCATACAAATTAGAGTATAATATACCATCTGATGTTTCTCCACCCGTCCATTTTGCTCCGCCACCGTTAAGTGTTTTTGACGCTCCTGCATAAACTGCTGTAGTAGCGCCAAAAACTGTTGCCACCGTACAAACATAAACCATTACTTTCTTCAATTTGTTCACTTTAATTTCCTCCTCTTATTATGTTTTTAAAGAAAATAAATTCTTATAAGATTTTATTTTTCGTTGTTTCAAAACAATCTGAATATATCCTTTTACTTTCATAAACTCAATATCTTTTGCCTAAATGGTATATATTTTTACTTAAATGGTAGTTCTAAATGTGAAAATGTTTATTATTAATATTTTTCCCATACTTTTGTAGCAAAAAAAAGCCACTTGCGTGACTTTTTAACCATTTGCACATTCATATTGTCTTTTCAAAAAAACTTTTTTAAACTCACTGACCTTCCTTCTTGATATATCTATATCATTACCGTTCTTCATATATATTACTGTGCCTTTTAGTGATTCTATTTCGTCCAGATTTACTATAAACGAATTATGGCATCTGTAAAACCATTTATTGTCCAGTTTCTGTTCCATCTCCGACATACTGTCGTTACATCTTTTTACTCCCAATGTCGTATAAATCAGTACCCCATGTCTTTGTGCTTCAAAATAATAAATGTTTTTTAGCGCTACCTCCTGCTGTGCTTCTCCAACGATATTTAAGGTTATCTTTTTATCCTTTTCAAGCAATTTTTTTGCTGAATAAAACGCCTCTTTCAGCTCTTCTTTTAAATTCACTTTGTCCAAATATCTAAATGCATTTACGAGATAACCTCTTCTACTCATTTCCGTATGTGTTGTTAATATCATAAAGATGGTGTCCTTATTTTTCTCCCTGGCTTTTTTAATAGTTTCAAAGCCATCCAACTCATCCATTTCTATATCTATTAAAGATATATCATATTCATCCTTAGATTCCAAATAGGATATTGGATTGTCATACACTGTAATCTCTATTTCATTCTTCATCTCTTCCTTAATGCATTCTTCTGCCTTTTCTCTCCAGTAAGCCTCATCATCAACTATTGCAATTTTCATGTTATTTACCTTTTTATAGAAATAGTTTCCATAAACTCTTCCTTCCCTATCTCTATGTATATAAGACCATTATTCCTTTCTACACATTCTCTAACATTTTCAAGTCCGAAACCATGATATTCTCTGTCACTTTTTGTTGTAACCAGATTCTTATTTTTAAATTGTCCATTATCCTTATAGGTATTTCTTATGTTTATAATTATGTTTTCATCGTTGTATCTGCAATCTAAATAAATCTGTTTCTTTTTTGACTTACCTGCAGCTTCAATTGCATTGCTTAAAACATTTGAAAATATTGTACATAAATCATAAGCATCAATCCTACACTCTGTAGGTAAAACACCTGAAACTTTCATTTTTACACCTGAATCTATTGCCTGATAATAGTATTTATTCACTATTGCTTCCGCTATTCCGTTTCCGATGCTAACTGCATTTCCCAACTCATCTATTTTTATGTTTATTTTTTCTAAATAGTCATTTACTTCTTCATACTGTTTGCTATTTATAAGTTTTGTAAGCAATTCTAAGTGATTTCTAACATCGTGTCTGAACTTTTTTGTGTTTTTTTCACGTTCTTCAAGATATTCATAATAGTTTTGCTGCTCCTTCAAGTACATTTTTGTTTCCAGTTCTCTTTCCTGAGAAACATTTTTTGAAACCTTAAGTAGAATTACTGCCCCCAATTGTATGAATATCCCAACTATAACAGCTATGAACGCACCTGAAAATACTAGTTTATGTTTTTCAGACAATTCAATTGTTGCAACTTTTGCAACCGTCATCACCACAATGGAATTTACAACAATTAGCACTGTCAGTAATACCAGATTTTTATATTCTATTTTTTTCAATCCGTATTGATAATGTTTCCTATAAATATAGCCTACCGTATAAATAAACATTAACGATAAAACTGACGCCATAAGTTCTTCAAAACTCTTAATGCCAAACGGTAAAAGTCCCAAAAAGAGTTTTACCAAAATTAAAAACATAGTGTCTATCATAGACATCATAAATGGAATCCATATAGAAAATAAAAGCAATAATTTTCTTTTTTCTGCATACCACATTCTAAACACTGAATATGTTGTAATAAAGTATACAATTGAACCAATCTTCATTTTCTCATCAAAGTAAATAATACCTGATGCCAGTGCTATGATTGCAGCTATCAATATGATTTTATACTTATTAATTCTCTCTTCAAAATTTCCAAACAAATTCATTGCCATTATTATTTTTATAAAATGGCTGAAATCTGTTAATATTGCTATAAATAGATTCATATAT
>NZ_DBLZZO010000010.1:0-78182 GCF_057858645.1 Eubacterium sp. | reverse complement strand
TATCAGCACAATTCACTCTTATAACAGGCGAAAAGTAAAGGAAGAAGATATACCAAAGTATGGAAAAACAGTCGGCACAGGAACGCTGATTATAGGAATATCTCTTATATTAGGTTTTATTGTTTCGTTTTGGAGTGAAATAATTATAGATTATATCATTCTTCCAGCAGTTATTGTCGGATTAGGCTTTATATTGTATGGACAGTTCAAATACAATAAAGGAATTTTTTGAGAATCAGGGAGGTATAAAGATGGAATTGAACACAATATCAGGTCTGGCGATAGCGGGAGTTATCTGCTCCGTTGTCCTCTCGATGGGGGTACCGATTGCTTTGTTCATTGCAGGAAGGGTGAAGCTTAAGGCAAGGATTTCCTCGTTCTTTATCGGAGCAGGAACCTATCTGCTGTTTGCCATGCTGTTGGAGCAGCTGTTGCATGTTCTTGTCATTCGGTTCTGCGGACTGAACGCACAGAGCAGGCCATGGCTTTACTATGTGTACGCGGCTTTGGCTGCAGCTGTTTTTGAAGAGACCGGAAGACTGATTGCCATGAAGTTCTGGATGAAGAAATGGCTGGATTTTCCAAATGCACTGATGTATGGAATCGGGCATGGCGGTGTGGAGGCTATTCTGCTCGGAGGACTCTCCGGAATCAGCAATCTTGTGTCCATGCTGATGATCAACAGCGGAGCCATGCAGAATACGCTGGCGGCACTTCCTGCTGAGTCTGCAAATCAGACCGTGTCACAGCTGTCGGCCCTATGGACAACACCGGCACCACTCTTTTTTGTAAGCGGAATCGAAAGAATCAGTGCTATCATTCTGCATATCGGGTTGTCACTGCTGATCTACCGGGCGGTAAAGGCAGGCAAATACAGGACAGCGGCTTTTACAGCGGTTCTTGCATATGGGATTCATTTTATCGTGGACTTCTTTGCCGTGGCAGGTCCGGCGCTTCTTCCCATCTATGTGATTGAAATTGGTGTCTTTGTGATGGCAGCCGGAACTCTTGTTATGGCGCTGAAGATGGGAAGGATGGAAGAACTGTGAATTCCAGTTTTCTGCTATCATAAAACAGAATATATCTTACAGAACGCACCGTAGAAATACGGTGTTTTTTGTTATCCCAAACCCACAATTTCATACACAACCACAGGTTAGTACAAATACCTTGCGATTTTTTGAAAGGCTTAGAAAGGAAATTTCCCCTGATTTTCGCCCTGAGAAATGACACAAACAAGGCTTAATGTATCTTTCCTGTGGTTTTTATTTCCGGCAGGAAAGGAGGATTGCTTGCTCTGCCGAGAAAGGAGAACGAAATGGCGAAAAGCAACAAGGCGGATATGAGTTGTGCAAGGGTAAAAAGTACACCGTTTCTGATGTGAGCAAGGCGGAAAGGCACAACGAACGCAAGAATGAAACCTATGAAAATATAAATATGATTGAGGAACGCATACCCTATAATGTGCATTTCAAAAAGCCTTTTGCTCCGACCTATATGGAGCAATTAAAGCAGATGGAAGCTGACGGTATGGTGTCGCTTCGTGGGTTGAGAAAAGACGCAACGCTCTTTAACGAGATTGCGATTAAGTGCAAAGATGGATTTGATAATAAGTGGAACAATAAATATGTTGAGGTCACAGAACAAGTAGGGAGATTGGGTTGTTTCGGATTCATGATAATCAATATTTCGGGAACTTGGTTCGGGAGGTGGTCTGACGAAGCATTAGCACTTTCTATTATTCCTTCAATGTTGTTCTTATTTAGTGGGATTATGAGTAGGTCAGTGCTATTGATTATTGCATCAGTATTATTTGCACCAAGTCATATTGTGATTTCATATAAAAATGTAAAATAATATTTACAAATTCCAGTTTGTAGGGGTGACATGAAAAATGAAGTTTAAGGAACAGAGCTTTACCCTGTTTGCCTATACAAATTATAGGATAATTCAAGGTTCACACAGGCTCGAACCACTAGATTTTAAGGGAAAAGGTGCGTTCCACCATTCCCTTTTACAATAGGGGGTGGGTATGTTTTCTCTTGAACAATCGAGCCATGTGGAGACAGTGGCATGGCTTGGCCGAAATGTTTTGATAATTTAGTATGATGGCGAAAAATTTATTGACAGCGTTTAGAATTTGCTATATATTATACAAATATCTTGAGAGAGGATTTAAAAACAATGAAACATTTATTAATTAACAGTTTAAGACGCAGACAGAGAAGACATAAGTTCTTGTAGTTATTGTAAATCGCATAACTGCAAGAACTTATGTCTTGTTGTTATGCGGTGATGTTAATTAGTATCATATGCAGAACCGTATTTGATTTATCAGATGTGATAATCGGGTGCGGTTCTTTTTTTCATTTATAAAACAAGAAGGGAGAAAAGAAAAATGAAAGAAAAAATTAGTAAAGTTGTAGCAGGAGTGGTTAATACAGAGGATTGGAAGTCGATATTAGATTTAATAGAGACGCCACCTGATAACAAAATGGGTGATTACGCAATTCCGTGTTTTTCATTAGCCAAGTTAATGCACAAGAATCCATCATTAATAGCTAATGAAGTGAAAGAAAATTTGGAAGATGCTAAAGAAGAGTTGGGACTGTCTTTGGTAGAGGCGGTGAACGGATACTGTAATTTATTTGTAAACCGTGAAAAGTATGTGGAAATGATACTGAACACTTTGGAAAAAGATAATTTGGGAGTAGAAAAGGTTGGCTTAGATAAGACAATCTGTATTGATTATTCTTCTCCTAATATCGCTAAGAATTTCCACGTAGGACATTTACGCACAACAGTTATAGGGAACTCATTGTATAAAATTTATGATAAATTAGGGTATAAAGTGATAAGGATTAATCATTTAGGAGATTGGGGGACACAGTTTGGAAAACTTATTGTTGCCTATAAAAAATGGAGTAGTAAAGAAGTAGTTGAGAAAAGAGGAATTGATGAGTTACTTGATATTTATGTTAAATTTAACAGTGAAGCAGAGAAAAATCCGGAGCTAATGGATGAGGCACGAGAGTGGTTCGTAAAGATGGAGCAGGGGAATCAGGAAGCGTTGGCAATATGGGAATGGTTCAAAGAAATCAGTATGGTAGAGTTTGAAAGAGTATATAAAATGTTGGGGATTTCCTTTGATTCTTATCTTGGTGAAAGCTATTATCGCAATATGGTTCCTGAATTAGTTGACTATCTGAAAGAGAAAAAATTATTAATAGAGAGTCAGGGAGCTAATGTGATTGATTTATCAAAGTATAACATGCCTCCATGTATGATTACAAAAAAGGATGGTGGTTCAATTTACCATTCCCGTGATATATGTGCAGTTTTGTATCGTAAAGAAAAGTACGATTTTGATAAATGTTTATATGTGACAGGGCTTGAGCAGAGTCTTCATTTTAAACAGGTATTTAAAGCAATTGAGTTAATGGGATACAAGTGGTATACGAATTTAGTACACGTTCCATATGGTCTCGTAAGTTTGGAAGGAGCAAAGTTATCTACACGAAACGGAAATATAATATATGCAGAAGATATATTAGATGAAGCAGTTAAGCGTGCGGCGGAATCCATTGAAGAAAAAAATCCAAAGCTGGTTAACAAAGAAATGGTTGCTAAAAAGGTTGGAATCGGCGCTGTAATATTCCATGACTTGTTTAATCAGCGTATTAAGGATGTAGATTTTTCATGGGATGACGTATTAAGCTTTGAGGGAACTACAGGTCCTTATGTTCAATATACTTATGCACGTGCTAAGAGCATATTACGTAAGAGTAATGTAGAAATTGAAAATAAAAACATATGTTATGATGCACTTACTGATGATGTGACATTTGAACTGATTAAGATTCTATCTGGATATGAGGAAGCAGTTAAAAATGCAGCAAATCGTTACGAACCTTCAATTGTAGCATGATATATCATTTCAGTTGCTTCTTCATTTAATAAGTTTTACCAAGAATGTACCATACTTCGAGAAGAAAATGAGATGGTAAAAATGGCAAGGCTAAATCTTGTTAATTTAGTTCAGAAAATTGTTAACGAGGCTTGTGGTCTTCTTGGAATGGAATGTCCGGAAGAAATGTAGAAAAACTTGCAACACGATGCAGAATAGTTGTAGATTCTCACGCCAAATAATCATGTTGTCAATTTCGCATTTTATATCACTGGCAGTCGGGATTTGTTACTTTTAGAAAAATGTATAAAAGTATATATCTGTAGAGCTATTACAAAAAAGAAGTATATTGATATTGACTATTATGTTAACTAGTATTAACATGAACGTAAAAGCGTGCATAAAATGGAGGCGAATATGATAATAAGTGAAAGAATTTTTGAAATAATGAAGGAACAGAAAATGAGCCAAAGAGAACTCTCAAGGAGAACCGGAATAACAATCAGTACAATTAGCGATTGGAATACCAAGAAGTCGAATCCGGCTTCTGATAAGTTATTGGTTATTAGTGAGGCTTTGGGGGTTTCTGTGGAAGAATTGCTTATAGGTTCAGAGTCATTTAAAGAAAATTTATCAGAGGATATTGATTATAAGAATGTTGAGGATCATAAGATTTTGGAAGATTACCATAAGTTATCTAAAAGTCAGCAGATGCGTTTATTAAAATACATGAAGAGATTAGAGGAAATGAATGGAGAAAAATAAGAACATAAATGTAATTAAAGATTTAAATGGAAAAGATGATATTTTTCATGCTTTTTCTGATAGTAAGACATGATGTCAATGGTAAGAATATTTGTACGATGTTATAAAAACAAAAAAAGAAACGAGCAACCCGCTTAGCTACTGACAAGTCAGCACGTACGGTACAAAACCCATTTCTTACTTCAAAAGGTACTATTTATTTGTGAAAATGTCAAGGAGAAAAATTGTGAATAGTAAAAAACAAAGGTTTATATTTATACTCGTGTTTCTACAGTCATGCAGATAGATGGTTATTCATTGGAAGCTCCGAAAAATAAAATGGTCCAATGTGGGAGGAGAAAGTCTAATATGGAAAGGAAAATGGTTAGCTGAGGTAATAGAATAATAATGATAAATCGGACATATTGCTGATGTCGGCACTATGTTCATATGAGAATTGTGGTCACAGTTTGTGACCGCAAAACAAGGAAGGAAATATATGGCAGAAGATAAAAAGAAAGAAATTGCAGTAATTGAAATTACAGAAGAATACATGAAGGAGCGGCTTTATGAATTCAGAGGGAAAAAAGTTATGCTTGATTCAGACTTGGCAGAGATTTATGGGTATGAAACCAAAAATTTTAAAAGGCAGGTTAAGAATAACATTGCCAAATTTGAAGGCGATGATTTTATGTTTGAATTGAATGATGAAGAAGTGGAAAATCTTTCAAGGTGCAAAAATTTCACCTTGAATATGGGAAGAGGTTCAAATATAAAATACAAACCTTATGTGTTTACAGAACAGGGAGTATATATGCTTATGACAGTTTTGCGTGGCGAGCTCGCAATTAAACAAAGCCGTGCACTTGTGAAGACTTTTAAGAGAATGAAAGATTACATATTAGAAAATCGTGATTTAATAGGTCAGCGGGAAATACTTCAGTTAAGCATGGAAGCTGCTAACAACAGAATAGAAATTAACAAAATCAACTCAGATATGATATCTCTTGAAAAGCAGATTTCAGATGTTGCAGAAGGCTTGAAGGATGTTGTGACAAAATCTGAGTTGGCGGATATGATGAACAGCTTTGTTTCAGATGATGATGAAAAGTGGCTCATGTTTAATGCAAAATTTAGTAGTGCAGATGAGGTATATGAGTCTATTTATAAGCAGGCAAAGTCGTCAATATATGTCGTTGACAATTATATTGGATTAAGAACGCTGGTACATCTTAAAAATTCTCCTACAGGAGTAAATATTACTTTATTCAGCGATAATGTTGGGAACAATAAACTTCATAATATAGAATTTACGGATTTTTGCAAAGAATATCCATCCGTAAAAATATCAATGAAAAAGACAGGCGGTATATTTCATGATCGATTTATAGTGTTGGATTATGGAACTGCTGCTGAAAGGGTTTTCTTATGTGGGGCTTCATCAAAGGATGCAGGGGCTAGAATAACCAGTATTGTTGAAGACTATGGAGTGTCTAAATATACCCCGGTTATTGCAACGCTGTTGAAAAATCCAACTTTGATTTTACCACAGTAGAGGGGAGCGAATGCATTGAAGAAGAAAACAAAATGCTACATATATATTCGTGTATCAACAGCAATTCAGATTATTCTTAATATGTAGGCTCGCAGCAGAGCAGATAGCATCAGCTACAGGTAAGGACATAGAAGAAGTGAAAGTGATTATTGCGGTGAAGAAAACTGAACTTGCATAAAGTTATATAAAAAAGAGAGCCTTTGAGTTTAAATAACTTAGAGACTCTTATTATATGAAAATTTCAAGAGAGAAAATTGTGAACGTATATGTTTACAATTTAAGTTGGACTCATTGTAGGTGTTTGTTGCATACGAAATATTAATTATTGGGGAACATTTCTATATAATAACGATATAAAATGTTCCCCAAAGAAGATGCAATGTCAGTGCTATATAACGAAATACAAGAATTATAAAATCAATTCTTTTGGGAGACGGAAAAGAAATTTGGTAGATTTGTAAGTTATAAAAATTAGCGAACCTTTTGGCTTTTTTAGAGACTAATATAGTGTAAATCGATTTACAGGAGGAAGAAAAAATGAGTGAATACATTAATAATGAACTTATCGAGAACACATATTTGTTCTGCATAAAGCGAGTGGCTAATAGCGATACGGCAAAAGATTTAGCTCATGATATTTTATTGGAAGCATTAAAGGCTGTTTCGAAAGGAAAAAAGTTTACAAATTTTTATGGATGGTATTGGAGAATGGCACATAATAAATATGCAAACTATATGGAGTACAAGAAAACTCAAACATTGCCAATAGAAGTGGCTGGAGGTGTTGCTGCAGAAATTTGTCAGCCGATAGAACAGATTATTAATGATGAAAAGATTTCGTATCTTAATTATTCACTCTCAAGATTAGCATCAGACTATCGTGAAATAATAATTAGATTTTATTTGAAGGAACAATCAATAAAACAAATTTCACAGGAATTAAAAATTCCGGAAGGAACTGTAAAAAGAAGATTGTTTGATGCAAAGAAAAAAGTGAAAGAGAGGTTTGATAAAATGAGAAACATTGGTACATTATCTTATGCTCCGGCAGAGATAGATTGGTTTTGGGGATATAGTTGTAGAGAGGCAGCAGGCGTACTTGATAATCAAAAAATAGCACAACAGATATGTGTTTTGTGTGGAAAAGAACCGAAGAATATTAATGAAATTTCTGATGAAATGGGAGTAGCACCAATTTATGTTGAACCAATTATGGAACAACTTTTAAAAGTGAAATTAGTTGTGCCATATAATAAGAAAAAGTATATTTCAAATTTTGGTGTGTTCCCAAAGCAGGCATATATGCAGGCACAGTCAGTTGCAAACTATGAATTTCGTGAAAACGGTTATTTCGACAAAGTAAATCAGGCTCTGGAGAACACAAAAGATGAAATATTAAAATTCGATTTTTATGGAAATGATTTTAACTACAAATATTTAAAGTGGATTTTTTATGTTATTGCAGGCTATCAGATAGGATATCTTGCTAATGAAAAATATTTAGAAAAGTACAAAGGCAAGTATAAAGATGAGGGGGAAAGAGATTATAGGATTACAATGCAATACAGCAATGCTGATGAAAATATCGATTATCCTATTCAAGATGAAACGAAAACAGCTGAATGGTCATGTTTAACTCAAAAATTTATGTCCACACGTTATGGAAAAATTGAATTCGTAAACGATTATCAGTGTGCCCCTTTTCCAAGTGAAGGAGAAGAATTTGCAAAGGGACGTGACCTGTGGGTAAATGGTGATAATATTACACTATTAATGGAACTAGCTGAAAACAGTAGTAAAAAACTGAATACATATGAAGAAGAAATGGTTGCCTGTTTTATTAAAAACGGCTTGGTTGAAAAGAAAGACAATGGATATAAAGTATTATTACCAATTTTTAAAAGAGACGTATTTGAAAAAATAGCAACACTAATAAAAGAAGCAGTTAGGAATATCGCATATGAATATTCTGATTGTATAGCTGGTAAAGTAGAAAAAATATTATTGCCATATGTGCGAAAAGAACTGATGAGTAACTTTATTTATTGGGATATGAAAATGTTCTTCCAACCTATTTCTTCGCTATTTTATTATGGAATATATGACTCTAATGATTTGGAAATTCCAAAAGATTATGAGCATAGTGCTGCAGGACTTTACCTTGAGGTAAAGTAAAATAGAAATAATGTCAAAGGATATAATATTTAATATTAGATATGCTCGTAATTAGCTACAACTTTATTTCCTTAAAGAATGTAAAGTTGTAGCTTAAAATCAAAAAGAGTTACATTTAAACAATTTGTACACAAAAACTTTGAAGAAATGTAGGAATTGGGTAAATCAAGCTTTGAAGAAATGTAGAAAAATTAAATTTAAGACCTTGAAGAAATGCACGTTTATGATATGATATGTTTATATTTAGGGTTCCTTTATGAAAATCTTATTGCTCAAATGATTACTGCATCTGGAAGAGAATTGTATTATCATATATGGGAAAAAATGGAAGCACACATTATTATGAAGTGGATTTCCTGATTTCTGAAGGAAGTAAAATAAATGCTTTTGAGATTAAATCTTCTGGTGCAGGGCAACATCGGTCCATAAAGCAGTTCTCTGAAAAATTTTCAAAGAATGTAAATAAAATATATTTATTGTCTCAGAAAGATGTTGGAAAGGAAGAAAATTTACTGTTTAAGCCATTTTATCTGATGCCCTTTCTAATTTGATAAATAAAAAAGATTGAAGCTAAAAAAGGTTGGAGAAAGTTCCAACCTTTTTTACTTATCTGTGTCTATATTAATGAACATGTTCAATAAAGCACATAATGGAGGAGAAAATGGAGCAAAAAGAAGCAGGAGAAATCGTTAATAATTACATAAATCGAATATACAGTTTTGTAAAGAAAAGAGTGTCAAACGAGGCTGACGTACAAGACATATCGCAGGAGATAGCTTTTAAATTGTATAAGTCGCTGTGCATTAAAGATGTGATTAATGTAGATGGATTTGTGTGGACCGTAGCTAGAAATACTTTGGTTAATTTCTATAGGGGAAATGGTCGCTTTAAGATGAATGTTTCAATAGATGATAATGAAGTTAAAATAAGTGATGGTGGCAAGGATATAATTGATAGCATGATAGAAAAGGAAAACTATCACAGAATTAGAAAAGAAATTGCTTATCTGTCTAAGATTCAGCGACAAATTCTCATTATGTATTATTACGAAGAAAAAAAGCAAAAAGAAATAGCTTCTATTTTAAATCTTCCAGTGGGAACAGTAAAGTGGCACCTAAGTGTGGCAAAGAACGAATTGAAACGAGGTATGGCAAAGATGAGAAATATAAATGATTTAAAATTTAATCCAATAAAGTTTGCAAAGGTTAGATATGATGGGTATACGGGAACAATGGGAAATCCAATAAAGTATGTAAGAAGTGCATTGTCTCAAAATATTCTGTATACGATAAAAGATTCAGCAAGAACAATTGAAGAAATTGCTGATATTATGAATGTTTCTCCGGTTTATATAGAAAGTGAAATCGAATTTCTTGAGGAACATCAACTTGTTATAAGAGACAAAAACAAATACATTTGCAATATAATTATAGAAGAAACAAATGGGGAAAATGAAGTCAACATTATTAAGAAATGCTATAGAAAAATAGCAGAAGAGCTTTCTGCAAAATTATTTGACGAAATTGTAAATAACAACTACTTAAATAGTCCGGATATTTTAGGACCTAAGGATGATAACTTTAGAATGTGGGGATTATTAATATATCTGATTGCAACAGCTAATGTAGATAGTATTAAAAAAACAATTACATTTGAGCAGGCAGCAACCATTAGACCGGATGGTGGTTGCAATATTATTACTGCCAGTGTTGATTCAGAGAGTGAAAAAGAAATATTAAATATCACGGAGAAATTTTGTGGACCATGTTGGAATGAAGACGAACTGTTAAAGTTGTGGCTGGTGGATAGCAAATGGTCGGATAAACGAGTGACAGAATACTATGGTGGCCCTAATATACAAAGGGATCTTAAGTTGATTGGTAGATTTATTAATGGAGATATTCTTAGCGTCGATGAATATACATTTCTTTTGGAAAAAGGCTATATTACAAAGAAAGATGGAGGGTATGAATTAGGTGTTGTAGCAATAAAACAAGGAGAAATAAGAGAAAAGCTTGAGAAAATGGCTTACAATATAAAAAATGAAGTGATTGAAGAAAATCTTGCTCTGATTAGAGAGTATCAGGCTTTATTAGAACCAGATAACATGCCAAAGAATGTAAAGCTTCAAAGAGAATACATAAATCAACATTTGTTTTCATCAGATGCTTTTTTGTGTGTATTTTCAATGGAGTATTTAATTGAAAGTGGAAGGCTTAAGATTGTAGAAGATAAATATAAGAAAGCAGTAGGGCAGATTGTGATTCTGAAATAGTGTTAAAAAATAGCAAATACGTTTGGAAATTAGACGTAAATTAAACAAAAATTAAGAATACGTTTGAAAAATAAACGTAAAATCAAACGAAAACTTAAAAATATGTCTGAAAATCAAACGTAAAATCAAACAAAAACTAAAAAGTATGTTTAATAATCAAACGTAAAGTGAACGCAAAAAGATACGTTTTGGAGTAGATGATGATGGAATTGAAGTTGGAGTTAAAAATCCCGTTCAGGAATGCACAGATATAGAAAATAGGATAAATGATAGTATTTCACCTGTACCGGATTATAGATTAAATATAAATGAAAATACATCAGTAATAGTCCTTACTGTTGAAGAGGGTAGTAACAAACCATATTTTTACAAATCAAAAGCGTATAAAAGAATTGATTCCTAAGGAAGCATTCAGGGAAGCTATAGCAAATGCATTAGCACATAGAACATGGGATGTGAAATCAAACATCAACGTGGCCATGTATGATAATAGGATAGAAATCACCTCTCCCGGTGGATTACCAAAGGGTATTTCTAAGGAAGAATATTTGAACGGAGGAATATCCATACCTAGAAACTATATTTTATGCAATGTGTTTTTAAGATTGCATATGATAGAACGTTTCGGAACCGGAATAAAAAGAATAAATCAATATTATAAAGATAATGCTATAAAGCCGCAATATGTAATAACTGAAAACATGATTAAAATATGCCTTCCAATCATTGAAAAAAATACATTAGAAGGCGATGAATCGGTTATATTTAACTTACTTGACACAAAGTCTATGTCCAGTTCTGCAATTGTAAAGGAAACAGGGTTGAAAAAATCAAAAGTTATATCAATTTTAAACCACCTTGTCGAGCAGGACTATATTGAGAAAACAGGTAATGGAAGAGGAACAAAGTATCAAAGATGATAAAGAATATACAAACCACCCCAATTATAAAAATTACGAAATGGAGAGTTAGAACATTGGGAAATTGTTGTAAATTTTGCAATAGTTCAAAAGGAATGATTTCTTATTGGTTAAAAGACATGTCAATCATAAAAATAATTTATGGTTAATTTTTTAACGAAATGCACAAATTTGTTGATTAAGCATTGAATTTGTCAATTAATAATGTATAATATATGCGTAAAGCAAGATTTTTTTGCTTTAGGTAAGAAAGGCACCATAATTAATTAAATTCCTTGGTGACTTTTCGAAAAACAAGATAGAAAAGGAGTATTATTAAAATGGCAATCGATTTAACAAAATATGGAATTTATGGAACAACTGAAATTGTTTACAATCCATCATACGAAGAGTTATTTGCAGAAGAAACAAAGCCAGAACTTGAAGGTTTTGACAAAGGTCAGGAAAGTGAATTAGGTGCAGTAAACGTTAAGACTGGTGTATACACAGGACGTTCACCTAAAGACAAATATATCGTTATGGATGAAAATTCAAAGGACACTGTTTGGTGGACATCAGATGAATACGCAAACGATAACCATCCATTATCAGAAGATGTATGGGCTACATTAAAGGACATCGCTAAGAAAGAACTTTCAAACAAGAAACTTTATGTAGTAGATGCTTTCTGTGGAGCAAATGCAGACACACGTATGGCTATTCGTTTTATCGTAGAAGTAGCTTGGCAGGCACATTTCGTAACAAATATGTTCATTAAGCCAACAGAAGAAGAACTCAAGAACTTCGAACCAGACTTCGTAGTATACAATGCTTCAAAGGCAAAAGTAGAAAACTACAAAGAACTTGGATTAAACTCAGAAACAGCAGTTGCATTCAATATCACAAGCCGTGAACAGGTTATCATTAACACATGGTACGGCGGAGAAATGAAGAAGGGTATGTTCTCAATGATGAACTACTACTTACCACTTAAGGGTATTGCTTCAATGCACTGTTCAGCAAATACAGATTTAAATGGAGAAAACACAGCAATTTTCTTCGGTTTATCAGGAACAGGAAAGACAACACTTTCAACAGATCCTAAGCGTCTCTTAATCGGTGATGACGAACATGGTTGGGATGACAACGGAGTATTCAACTTTGAAGGTGGATGCTACGCTAAGGTTATTGACTTAGATAAGGAATCAGAACCAGATATCTACAATGCTATTAAGCGTGATGCACTTCTTGAAAACGTAACATTAGATGAAAATGGAAAGATTGATTTCGCTGATAAGAGCGTAACAGAAAACACTCGTGTTTCTTACCCAATCAATCATATTAAAAATATTGTACGTCCTATTTCATCAGCGCCAGCAGCTAAGAACGTAATCTTCTTATCAGCAGATGCATTTGGAGTATTACCACCAGTATCAATCTTAACAGAAGGTCAGACACAGTATTACTTCTTATCAGGATTTACAGCAAAATTAGCTGGTACAGAACGTGGAATTACAGAACCAACTCCAACATTCTCAGCATGTTTCGGACAGGCTTTCTTAGAGCTTCATCCAACAAAATACGCTGAAGAATTAGTTAAGAAGATGGAAAAGAACGGTGCTAAGGCATATCTTGTAAACACAGGATGGAATGGTACAGGAAAGCGTATCTCAATTAAGGATACACGTGGTATCATCGATGCTATCTTAAGCGGAGCAATCAACGAAGCTCCTACAAAGACAATTCCATACTTCAACTTTGAAGTTCCAACAGAACTTCCAGGAGTAGATGCAGGAATTCTTGATCCAAGAGATACTTACGCTGATGCTTCAGAATGGGAAACAAAGGCATTAGATCTTGCAGACAGATTCATCAAGAACTTCGCAAAATACGAAGGAAACGAAGCAGGAAAAGCACTTGTTTCAGCAGGACCACAAAAATAATCGCGAAGCTTTGAGCAAAGCGACATAATAAAAGAAGAGACAGGCAACCCGTTATGCTTGCATAAACGGGAGCCTGTCTCTTCTTTTATTTAGCGGCATTCTGCGAATGCCGCGTGCTTATTGATTTGTAAACAAATCAATAAGGGGAGTGTCGTGCATAAAAAGTCAAATTAAAGAGAATGCCGCGTGCTTATTGATTTGTTTACAAATCAATAAGAGGAGTGTCGTGTTTGAAAAGAAATTTTGATATAAAAGTGATTTTTTGCTCGAAATAATGTATAATTATAAATGTTTTTGTGGGCATAACAAATTTATCGTACATTTGCTAAGTAACAATGCCCCAAAAAACAATAAATTTATAGGAGGGTTTGTATGAGAAAGACATTCAAACAAATTATGTCTATTATGCTGGTAGCAGCATTAGCGCTAGGTGGAACACCTTTCACAGCAAAGGCGTCTATAGACATAAAACAAGAAGAAAACAACAAAAACAAAAAGGAAAAAAGTTATGTAGAAGGACAGGCAGTCATTCTATATAAGGAAAGTGGAAAGAATGTTTCAACACAGAGTATTACAGACAGTAAGGTAAAAATTAAAGAAACATATGATTTCCAGGAAAGCAAAGGAAAGGTGAAAACTTATAGTAACAATGATGCTTCAGACGTGAAGGTTTCTTTAGTTGAATCAGATTCATATTCAACAGAAGAACTTATTGCAAAGATGAAGAACAAAGTTGGTGTTATAAGTGTTCAGCCAAACTATATTTATAAGGCTTCAGATTATAATGACAAGTATTATAAATATCAGTGGTCTCAGGAAAACGTTGGTCAAAATGGCGGCACAAAGGGATTAGATATTAACGCTGACAGCAGCGCTTTGGCTGACAAGGACAATAAGGAAAAAGTTGTTGCGATTGTTGACACAGGTGTTGATTACACACATGAAGATTTAAAAGATAAAATATGGAACAATCCTTATGATGAAAGTGAACTAAAAGGAAAACATGGATATGATTTTGCTAATGAAGATGCAGATCCATTAGATGACAACGGTCATGGTAGTCACTGTGCAGGTATTATTGCAGCACAGTCTAACAACAATGTTGGTATAAGTGGAACTGCAAAAAGTGATAACATAAAGATCATGGCACTTAAATGCCTCGATGAAGAAGGTTCAGGTTCAACAATAGATGCTATAGGTGCTTATAACTATATTTATAAAGCGCAGTCATTAGGCACAAATGTTGTAGCTGTAAATGACTCATGGGGCGGTGATGCAGACGAAACAGAAGATGCATTAAAAGCTGTTATTGAAATGGTTGGTAAGAAGGGTGCACTTTCAGTTATAGCATCAGGAAATGATGGTGTAAATGTAGATGAATATTACACAAGTCCTGCCTGTATTGACAGCGATTACATTATTTCAGTTGCAGCAAGTAATGAAAATGATGAACTTGCAACTTTCTCTAATTATGGAAAAGATAATGTAGACATTGCAGCACCGGGAACTAACATTCTCTCATCAGTTTCATATAATTGCTATAATCCATCTATTTACGAAAACCCAATGGATTTAAGTAGTACATTCTATACATACGACACAGAAAAAGTAGTTAATGTAGTTGAAGATGAAGCTATCGTAAAAGATGCAGCACAGGGGGAGGCTCCTTGGGGACATTCAAGTGATGATGAGGGTGCAAAATTCACAGCAACTACAACTCACAATTCATATTTTGGAGAAGCAAAAAATACAAACAAGTCCCTTAATTTATCTGTAAGCAATATTGCAACAGAAGAACAGTATAATTTCTATTTACCATACGAATTGAAAAAATCTTCAACTCCTGTAACAGTAAGTGCAATGTTAAAGGTAAATGCGAAACCTAAAAAAGACAACACAAACATTACAGGTCTTTTAGATGAAGATACAATTGGAACGTATGGAATTTTTGATTGTAATGTAAAAGATTCAGGAGAACTTGATTTTGCTAATGCAGAAATGATAGGTATGTCACACTTAGAGCAGGATAATTGTTATACACATTTAAGTTTTTCAACTTCAGGTAAAGTTAAAAAAGATACTAAGAAAGTTCTTATTCTTGCTTTAGTTGCTTCAACAGATGGCGAGTATGGATTTAGTGTAGAAGATTTTGGTGTAAGCAAAGAAGATGTTAATGCAGACGAATTTGGAAAATACGACTTTTATAATGGTACATCAATGGCTACACCACATGTTACAGGTGCAGTAGCAGCCATTGCAAATACATATGGTAACAGTAATTCATTAGATGTTAAAAACAGAGTGCTTGGTTCTGTAAGAGAGATACCGGCATTAGCAAACAAAGTTTCATCAAGTGGTGTACTGGACTTAACAAAGGTTGACACACCTAGCATTAGCGTTGGTAAGATTCAGATGAACGCTAAATCACAGGTTGAAATTAAAGGTTCATACCTTAAAGATGCTAAAGTATTTGTAAACAATACAGAAGTAAAACAGCTTTCAAACAATGATCAGACAGTTACATTTGACGGAAATAACTATAAGAATAAAACTTTAAATATTAAGATTCAAAAAGAAGAAAAAACAATAGAGAGAACATGTTACTTCTCATGTGGTAAAGCATTCACATCTGACAAGAAGTTCATAAACTCTATGTTAGGCGGTCAGTTAGTATCAACAGGTCAGGAAGTGGCATACATTACTGATGAAGGTATTGTTATGTGGAGTTCTTTATCAAATAGTCAGGATATTGATATTGATGAATTAATTAAAAAATTCCCTGAATTAAAAGATGAAATCTTAAAAGAACAGGAATCTTTAAAAGATGCAGGTAGAACTTCAGAACTTGATGAAGGAAGATTCCCATTTACAACAGAAATGTTCGGGGCAGAATATAAGTATGCATTAAACGGTAGTGTATATGCTAACAGCGATTTTGTCTACACAAACGGAAAGCTTTATGGAGCAGTAGGTTTAGATTTAGGTTACACAGAAGAAGAAATTCTTGCATACTATGATACTAATAAAGGTTGGAAGAAATTAACAGCAGTTCCAAAAGAATTTAAGGGGGCATTTGGTTACAATTTAGTAGCATATAATGGTGACTTATATTTATTCGGCGGAATTAAGAAGGATGGAAGTCTTGATACATCAGTTATGAAGTATTCTTTATCAGCAAAGAAGTGGACAACAGTTGCTAAGTTGCCAAGTGGACGAGCTTGTGCAAAAGCTGTTCAGGTTGGAAATAAGTTAATTGTAACATTGGGAACAGACGGAACAGAATCAACTCCAAAGAACTTGATTTTTGATGGTAGCAAGTGGACTGTATCTAAGGCTACAATTGGAAAAGTTACAGATGCTTACAAGGAAACAATTAATGGTAAGGAATTCTGTATAACAGAAGCGCAGATTGGTGCAATTTCTAACGGTGTTATTTATACAGATTTAAAGGCAGAAGGTCTTGGAGATACATTTACATACAACCTTAGTTCAGATTCCTACAAGGCTTCAGGTTACAGCTTAAACAGCGAAAACTTTAAGGCGGATAATGTTTTAGCAACAACAGTCCAGGACAAGTTATACGTTCTTTATGGTAACAATCAGATGGCCAATGATGACGACGGTGATTGGAACTTTGGAAAAGGAACTACAAAGAAATCTAGTGCAGTTAGCATTGACGGTGACGAAGAAGAAGTCACAGCAGGAATTGAATCAGTATACATTAATGTAACAAGTGGATATACAAATGTAGTAGACAGCAGTACAGACGGCGGTTATGTAGAAGGCACAGGCTACTATTTGCCAGGTGATACATTTAAGCTTATTGCAAAAGCTGACGATAACTTTACAATAACAAAGTTTACTGTTAATGGTAAGAATGTTGCTAAAGGTAAAAACGGATATGTTTATACAGCAAGAGCTAATTCATTAGGCAGCAAGGTAACAGCAAAAGTTTATACAAAACAGAAGGTTACTGTAACAAAGGTTGGCGCAACTTCAATTAAAAAAGCCAAGAGAACAGCAAAGAAACTTAAGCTTACTTTAGCAAAGGCTTCAAATGCAATAGGATATCAGATTGCTTACTCAACATCAAAGAAGTTTACAAAGAAAACAACTAAGTATGTAACTAGCAAGAAGACATCAGTTACTTTAAAGAAATTAAAGAATAAAAAGTATTATGTAAAAGCCAGAGCCTATACAAAAGTTGGCAAGAAATCTGTATACGGAAGCTGGTCAGAAGTTAAGACTATTAAAAAAGTTAAAGCAAAGAAGGCTAAAACTAAAAAGGCAAAAAAGAAATAAAGTGTTTGTTGTAGATTAATTTGAATATTTAGTAATAATAAAGCACAATATTTTGAAATCATAAAAAGCGATTAATTGGAAAAAATAATACCGGTTAATCGCTTTTCTATGTAATAAAAAATTTATTATTTGCAAAGATTTAGAAAGTTGTTATAATAGTGAACTGTAAGTGACAATATCCTAGTAAATGAATATGGTTGCAGGATAAGGCACACAATAGTAAATGAACCGGATTTGATGATTATGCCGGTTTGGAATACAAAATCTTGAAGGAGGATACAGTAATGGATGTAAAGATTACAAAGGAAATGACAATGGGTGAACTTTTATCAATAGACAGAGGCGTAGCCATCGTTCTTATGGAAGCAGGAATGCATTGCATCGGATGTCCATCATCAATTGGAGAATCTTTAGAAGAAGCTGCTATGGTACATGGAATTAACCCTGATGAATTATTAGTTAATATTAATAAATATTTCGAGAACAAAAAAGTTGAAGAATAATCTTTAACTGTAGAGATAACAAGAACAGTTGTGGGTATTGTTTATGCAAACAGTCTCACAGCTGTTTTTATATGTAATAAAAAATTACTTCAGAATTTCTTATTGCATATAAATTATTCCACTAGGGATGTACACTCACATGAAAGGAAGATAGTGTGGAAACAAAACGTGCTGGTTGCGTGGAATGTGGCTGGCCACATTCGTGGTTCCTTATTAATCAAAAAGTTGAAATATTCTCCAAAAACAAGTAACATTAAGTATATCAAAGATAAAAGGGTGTAATAATATGCATTTTGGAGTGAATAAATTTATGCAGGAGGGGGCTTTTAAACAGTTATTTAAAAAGCAGACTCAGGGCATACAGGAAAAATATAATATAAAAAAAGCAGATGTACGAATAATAGGTTATTTGAACAGTTGTGGAGAAAATAATACAGCAAAGGATATTCAGTTTGTATCAAAAATGAACAAGGGGCACATATCCACAGCAATGGAAAATCTCTGTAATCAGGGGTATGTGAAGGCAATTCACGATGAAAAAGACAAAAGAGTGATACATTATGTTTTACAGGAAAAGGCAATGCCGATTTTGGAAGAACTGAATAAGGTAATGAAAGAAACAGAAAATGAGATAATGAAAGGTGTTACTGATGAAGAGAGAGAGGTCGTAAAAAGAGTATCCGGGAAAATGTGGGATAATCTTAACCGACTTCTTGAAAATAAATAACAAATGAAAAAGAAATGTAAACTTTTAATGAATGTTGTTGACATTTCTTTTTTTTAGGAATAGTATTGTTTGAAAACAAACTATCACCGAAGAGTGTGGAGTGCTAAAATATATTGGTACATTAGAATAAAACAAAATAAAATAATATGTCCTATTAGTTGGTATATTATTAAGGAATAACAAGGAGGAATTATGGTTCGTTTACTTAAACATATGAAGGCAAAAGAATGGGCAATGGTTATTGTAAGCATTGCGTTTATTGTTTTGCAGGTTCAGCTGGACTTGAAGTTGCCTGATTATATGTCGGACATAACAGTGCTTGTACAGACAAAGGGCAGTGAAATGTCAGATATATTTACGGCTGGTGGGAAGATGATGGGCTGTGCCCTAGGCTCGCTGGCATCAGCGATAGTTGTTGGCTTTTTTGCTGCAAAAATAGCCGCTAATTTTTCAAAGAGATTAAGGGAAGATGTTTACGATAAGGTAATGTCTTACACTGATAAGGAGATTAACAGCTTTTCAACTGCCAGTCTTATTACAAGAACAACTAACGATATTACACAGATACAGTTTGTTATAGCTTTAGGTTTACAGGTTATGATTAAAGCTCCAATTATGGCGGTAATGGCAGTAGCCAAAATCAGTTCAAAGAACTTTGAGTGGACAGCGCTTACATTGGCCATAGTTGCTTTTGTAATTTTTATTTTATTGTTTGTGGTAATTTTTGCATTACCTAAGTTTAAGAGAATTCAGTGGCTTACTGATGATTTAAACAGAGTTACAAGAGAAAACCTGACAGGTCTTATGGTTGTGAGAGCTTACAATGCTGAAGATTATCAGGAAGAAAAGTTCGACAAGGCAAATAACAGATTAACAAAAAACAATTTACAGGCATATTTGGTAATGTCAATTATGAATCCGGGACTTAATCTTGCCATGAATGGTTTAACTTTAGGTATTTACTGGATTGGAGCAATATTAATAAACAATGTTGCACTTACAGGCATGGCTGCCATAAAGGAAAGAGTTGGACTTTTCTCTGATATGGTTGTATTTACATCTTATGCAATGCAGGTACTGATGGCATTTTTGTTATTGGTAATGATTTTTATTTTGTTACCAAGAGCAACAGTTGCTGCAAAGCGTATTAACGAGGTTCTTGACACAGAAGTCTCAATGAAAGACGGCGTAAGAGAACAGGGTGAAGAAACATTAAAAGGTGAAGTTGAGTTTAAGAATGTTTCATTTGCATATCCTGACGCAGCAGACAATGTAATTCACAATATTAATTTTAAGGCACACAGAGGAGAGACGGTGGCTTTAATTGGTGCAACAGGTTCAGGAAAAAGTACAATTATTAACTTAATACCTAGAATTTATGATGCAACTGAAGGACAGATATTGATAGATGGAGTAGATGTAAAAGATTATTCAGAGAAGGCATTAAGAGACAAAATAGGTTTTGTACCACAGAAAGCATATTTGTTCTCAGGAACAATTGAGAGCAACGTAGGTTACGGTGAAGCAGAAGTTAATATGGATGATATAGAAAAGGCTGTTGAAATAGCCCAGGCAAAAGAATTTGTGGAAAATCAGCCGGGTGAATATGACGGTATGGTTGCTCAGGGAGGTAGAAACTTCTCTGGTGGTCAGAAACAGCGTTTATCAATAGCAAGAGCAATTGCAAAGCAACCTGAAATTCTTGTATTTGACGATTCATTTTCAGCTCTTGATTATAAAACTGACAGAGTTCTAAGAGAAACAATTAAGAAGGAAATTGCAGATACAACAAATATTATTGTTGCTCAGAGAATTGGTACAATAAAAGACGCAGACAGAATTTTAGTTATAGAAGATGGAGCAATTGTTGGCAACGGAACTCACAGTGAATTAATGAAGAATTGTCCACTTTATCAGGAAATAGCGTACTCACAGTTATCAAAAGAAGAATTGGAAAAGGAGGAAGTGTAAAATGCATGGTAGAAGAATGACTTATGAAAAACCAACAGGTAACACCTTCCAATCTCTTGGAAAATTAGTGAAATATTGTAAACCATATTGGGCAGTAATGATTATTGCGGTTATATGCGACATGTTAGGTGTAGTTACAAAATTAATCGGCCCAAACAAAATAAGCGACATTACAAATAAAATCTCAGCAGGCCTAACAGGAAAAATGGACATTGACGGTATAGTGTCAATTTGTGTTTTCTTGATAGTTTTGTATTTAGTGGGAACAGTTCTAAGTTATATTACATCGCTGATAATGACTATTGTCACCCAGAAATTAAACAAGGGACTTAGAACAAATATTTCTAAAAAAATTAACAATCTGCCAATTGGTTATTTTCATAAAACCACAACAGGTGACGTGTTATCAAGAGTAACAAATGATGTGGATACAATTGGTACAACAATGCAAAGTAGTATTACCACACTGGTTTCTGCAGTTACCATGTTTGTAGGTTCAATTGTGATGATGGTATATACTAATGTGGTTATGGCAATAACAGCAATTCTTGCATCAGTAATTGGATTTATTTTAATGTTCTTAATAATGGGCCATTCACAGAAATACTTTGCAGCTAAGCAAAAATGGTTAGGGGCAATGAATGGTCACATTGAGGAGGTTTACTCAGGTCATAACATTGTAAAATTATTTAATGGAGAAGCAAAGGAAAAAGAGAAGTTTATTAAATTAAATGAAAAAATGTGCGAAAGCGATTGGAAGTCACAGTTTTTCTCAGGCTTAATGCAACCAATTATGGCATTTATAGGAAATTTTGCTTATGTTGCAGTTTGTGTAATGGGTGCATATTTGGTAATGAACGACTATACAACTTTCGGTACAATTGTTGCCTTCATGATTTATGTAAGATTATTTACAAATCCTTTGGCGCAAATGGCACAGGCGGCTACACAGCTTCAGTCCACAGCAGCAGCTTCAGGAAGAGTTTTCGAATTTCTTGAGTCTGAAGAAATGGAAGATGAAAGCCATAAGGTTGAAAGTCTGCCAAAAAGCATTAAAGGTGATGTGGAATTTGACCATGTTAAGTTTGGCTATACAAAGGATAAAGTTATCATACATGATTTTAATGAACATGTTAAACCGGGACAGAAGGTTGCCATTGTAGGCCCTACAGGTGCAGGAAAGAGTACATTAGTAAATCTTTTAATGAGATTTTATGAAGTTGATTCAGGCGACATAAAAATCGATGGCATTTCAACTAAGGATTTAACAAGAGAGAATATACATGATTTATTTGGCATGGTATTACAGGATACATGGACTTTTGAGGGAACTATCAGAGAAAATCTTGCTTATGGAAAAGAAAATGTTACTGATGAACAGCTTGATAAAGTATGTAAGGCAGCAGGGTTAAGTCATTTTATTAAGTCCTTACCAAAAGGTTATGACACAATACTTGATGAAAAGTTAAATATGTCAGCGGGACAAAAGCAGCTTCTTACAATTGCAAGGGCAATGGTTGAGGATGCTCCAATGATGATTTTGGATGAGGCTACAAGCTCTGTTGATACAAGAACAGAAATTAAAATACAGGAAGCAATGGACAAATTAACAAAAGGCAGAACTTCTTTTGTTATAGCTCACAGACTTTCAACAATTAAGAACGCTGATATAATTCTTGTTTTAAAAGACGGCGATATAATTGAAAGTGGAAATCATCAGCAGTTAATGGAGCAAAAAGGATTCTATGCTGACCTGTATAATAGCCAGTTTGAACAGGTGTCATAAGAAATATATTGTACAAAATTAGTATAATTTTATAGGATAGCAGAAAAGGGCTATTTTTCATCATAATTTTAGGGTAGAATGGGTATGTTTGGAAAATTGGGAACATAAGAAGGGAAAAACTATGACTAAAAAAATGATAAGGAAAATAGCCCTTGTTTTGGCTATTGCAATGATTACACAATGTGGGTTTGGCTTAAAATTATTTTCTATAGATGTAAAAGCTTCCACAGGGACAGCTAATACGGTAACAGAAATAGAAGCCGGTAGCATTGAAGTTACTACAGGTCAAAATGAAAATACAGGTAGCGGTGACTTAGGAGAAGTGGTCCCTACAGGAAGTGGCGGAGAGACAGTTGAAACAGCTACAGATGAAACATCATCTGATTTACCTGCAGAGACACCAACGGAAACACCATCAGAAACAGAAACACCAACAGAGCCTGTTACAACACAAAGTAGTGAAATAATTGACGGTTTATATAGAGTAAAAAAGGGTGTGCTTGTAGAGTATGTGGGAGACAAAGAGGACAAGACAATAACAACTCTTACAATTCCTGCAAAAGTAACAACTATTAATGAATATGTATTTGAAGACTGCAAGTATATTAAAACATTAAAATTTGCAGACAACAGCAAAATTGCAACAATTTATCAATATGCATTTAAGGGTTGTGATGCTTTAAAAACAGTTACATTACCAGGCACATTGAAGACAATAGGTTACAAGGCATTTGCATCATGTTCGGCACTTAAAAAACTGACAATTCCAAGTTCCGTTACATATGGAAATCAGATTTTAGGTTCAAAATCTAATGTTACCTCAGTTACTTTTAAGAAGGGTATGAAAACAATTCCTTCAAATATTTTAAAGAACGCTAACAGCGTTGAGACTGTTTCAATATCATCAACAACAGTAACAGTTGGCGCAAGAGCTTTTTATGGTTGCTCATCTTTAAAAAAAGTATCGCTTCCAAGCACTACAACAACTATTAATACATACGCGTTTTATGGCTGTAAAAACATGACAAGTTTTACAATGTCAAGTAACATTAAAACCATTGGTAAATACGCATTTAAAAATTGCTCAAAGGTTAAAAAGATAACACTTTACAAAACTATTGTTTCAATTGGTGACGGTGCTTTTACAAATGACAGTAAATTAACACTGCTTGTATATGCAAACTCAAAAGGAAAGGCTTATGCAAGAGCAAAGAAGTTAAAGTGGGATTACACTAATTCAGAAAAGAAAAGAAGAGCAGCAAATCAGACAATTTACGACAATTATCTGGCAAAAGTAACTGCCGGTGACAAGAATAAATACAAATTAAAATATTTATCAGACTATGTACCCCAGGGGACCTGTGTTCTTGGAAAATATGTAATAGTTTCCATGTATCATAAGCATTTGGCAAAGCGTTCAATACTGGTTGTTTACAGTAAGTACACCGGAAAATTTGTAAAAAATATTGTCTTGCCTAATTATGATCATGTTGGCGCAATTACCAATGTAAAAGGAAGACTTGTTGTTTCCTTAAATAACATATCAACACCTGATTATGGAGCTGTGTACAGTTACAGCAAGATAAAGAAAGCAAAGCATGGAAAAGTATTAAAACCTGGCTATCGTGTGAGATTCTCAGGAGATGCAGACTTTGCAATTTTTGACGGGACTTATTTTTGGGCAGGTAAAAGTGCTAATACAAACTATGCAACAATGCAGGGCTACAAAGTTAAAATTAAAAAGAAAAAATTAACGTTCACAAGAAAGTTCAGTTATTATGTTCCGGCTAACAGTCAGGGACTAATTGTTCAGAAAATAAGTAAAACAAATAGAAGATTTATATTTGCTCAGTCTTATGGCAGATTAAAGAACTCATCCTTAATTACATACAAGAAAAAAGTAAGCAAGGCTGGTGGACTTGGCAGTCCTGTAAAAACAGAAACCTTGCCATGTATGCTTGAGGGAATTTGTATGAGCAGGAATAAGTACATATTCTTCACATTTGAATCAGGTGCATCGCTATATTGCGGAAATCCTGACAATACAAGTGAATTACAGATAAAATTTGTTTGTAGAATAAGTAAAAGCAAAATGGGATTTTAAAATTATAATCAATAAACATGGAACTCCTTTGATTAGTAGGTTAGAACTATTAATCGAAGGAGTTTTTTTTTGCCTGCCGTGTAAAACGTCATTGACATCAGCAATGGCATCATCAACAATTACAGTTGACGGTACACCTGTATCAAAGGATACAAATATTGCTTTAGGTAAAAATGTTCAGGTTTCATCAGCGGAAAATGCAACTGTTGGTGGAGACAAGATTGTAGATAATGATACAAGCACAAGATGGTCTTCAAAATCCTCAGATGATTAGTGGTTTGTAGTTGATTTAGGAAAGAGTTATACAATTAACAAGGTTACATTTAACTGGGAAGCAGCCTACGCAAAATAAGCAAAACTTATAAAATATTGTAAATGTTTAATAAATAAAGAAAAAAGTTAATAAAATTAACAAAACACTAAATTTACTTGTGTTTTTTACATTCAAATGATAAACTTTGCAATGAACAAGGACGTTCGACAATTATTTGTCGCACGTCCTTGTTTTGCTTTTTGGGACATTTTAACCCCCCCTTTTTAAGTAAAATGTCTTAATTGGAGATTAGGAAAATATGTATAGGAAATGGAGGTACTTGTTATGAACTCAGGAGACACAGGGTTTATACTCATTTGCTCTGCGTTGGTGTTTTTTATGACACCGGGGCTGGCATTCTTTTATGGAGGTTTAGTTAGGAGAAAAAATGTGGTCAACACCATGATGGCAATTGTTATGATTATGGGACTGGCAACAGTTATGTGGGCTTTGTTCGGTTATTCATTGGCATTTGGCGGAAATCATGGAGGCATTATTGGTGACTTTAGATGGTTTGGATTAGAAGGTATAGGTTGGAATGTAGGACCGTATGCAGATTCAATACCAAATCTTGTATTTTGTGCATTTCAGATGATGTTTGCCATTATTACACCAGCTCTTATAACAGGAGCAGTAGTAGGCAGAATGAGATTCAAGGCTTTGTTTATTTTTATAGCATTATGGTCTTTGGTGATTTATTATCCATTGGCTCATATGGTATGGGGCCAGGGCGGACTTCTTGCTGAATTAGGTTCAGTAGACTTTGCAGGAGGTGACGTTGTACATATTAGTTCAGGTGTAACAGCCCTTGTACTCGCAATTGTTCTTGGAAGAAGAAAAGGTTACGAGCGAATGACATATAGAATCCACAACATACCGTTTGTTGTATTAGGAGCTACAATTCTTTGGTTTGGATGGTTTGGATTCAATGCAGGTAGTGCTTTAAAAGCAGATGGGCTTGCAGCCCATGCATTTATGACTTCGGCAATATCATCGGCAGCAGCCCTTTTGTCATGGATGTTTATTGATATGGTAAATGATAAGAAAACAACTTTGGTTGGTGCATCAACAGGTTTGGTACTTGGTTTGGTTGCCATTACACCGGGAGCTGGATTTGTACCAATTTGGGCATCATTTATTATTGGAGCATTAGTTAGCCCAATATGTTATTATGGCGTTATTTTAGTAAAGAAAAAATTAAAAATTGACGATGCACTTGATGCATTTGGATGCCATGGCATTGGTGGTATCTGGGGCGG
The DNA here is from genome assembly GCF_057858645.1 of Eubacterium sp. Lineage (NCBI taxonomy): Bacteria > Bacillati > Bacillota > Clostridia > Eubacteriales > Eubacteriaceae > Eubacterium > Eubacterium sp. Next base: position 51,719 of record NZ_DBLZZO010000010.1, on the reverse strand, counting down.
CATCGCAACAGGAATTTTCGGTAAAAGTTCTATTAATTCAGTAGCAAAATGGGATGGCCTTGTATATGGCGAGTGGAGATTGTTTGCAGCACAGATTGAAGGAATTCTCATTACAATAGCAATAGCTGTAGTGGGTACACTTATATGTGTTGGAATTGTAAGAATATTTACACCTCTTAGAGTAACAGACCGTGAAGAAAAATTAGGACTTGATATTTCCCAGCATGGAGAAAGTGCATATCCAAGTTTCAACGGTATGGACCAGTAAATTGTGGAGTAGAAATATTTATATTGGAAATAGTTGATTATTAGGAGGATTAAATCATGATAATGAAAATAGATGCCATTGTCAGAGAAGAAAAGTTTGAAGATGTAAAAAACGCTTTGATGGACATAGAAGTAAATGGTCTTACTGTTTCACAGGTTATGGGCTGTGGATTACAGCGAGGCTACAAAGAAATTGTAAGAGGTATGGAAGTTGAACCTCAAATGCAACCTAAAATTAAATTTGAAATAGTTGTTTCATCTGAAGAGTGGGCAGATAAAACTATAGATGCCATAAAAAAAGCTGCTTACACAGGAGAGTACGGAGACGGTAAGATTTTCTGCTATCCTGTAGAAAAAGCTGTAAAAATAAGAACAGGTGAAACCGGCTATGACGCCATTCAGCGTCAGGAATAAAAAGTAAGGAGATGTGTAAAATGATTATTAAGGTAGAAGCAATTGTCAGAGAAGAAAAAGCAGAGGACGTTATTGCAGCATTAGATAACATTCAGGTAAATGGTGTTACAGTAACAAAAGTTGAAGGTTACGGCGCACAGAGAGGTGCTGATAACTGGGTTAAAGGCATGAAACTTGAAACAAAAGTAAGACCTAAAGTTAAAGTCGATGTAATTGTATCATCTGAAGATTGGGCAGACTTAACAGTAAGAGCCATTCAGAAAGCTGCCTACACAGGAGACTATGGAGATGGAAAGATTTTTACTTATGAAGTAAGAAGCGCACAGAAAATCCGTACAGGTGAGACAGGTTATGATGCAATACAGCAGCAGGAATAATTTAGGTATATAAATAAATAAAAGCACAGTAGCTTTATTGAAAAGCAGACAATGAAACTCATTAAAAAATGGACTATATATGTAATTGATCGTGGTAATATGAAATTCGTATAAGTATTACGACAAACTTTAAAGTCTTACATTTAGTGAGAAAGATTGTCTGCTTTTTATATGTAATTTCTTATTACATATAAACGTTCTACTGGAGATACATTCTGGCACGAAAGGAAAAATATTGCTAAAGAAACACGTGCTTAGGGCGTAAATATAAATAAAAAATATTTTTATACAAAAAGTGCATTGACTAAAACATAATAAAATGTTACAAAATATATGAGAAAGGCGAAAGCCGTAAAAAGAAGGAGATTATATAAAATGAGAAAACTTAAGGACAAACTATTAGAATTAAGCCACAATAAAGGTTTAATCAAAGTAAGAAACTACAAAAAAGGATATGTGAGAAAAGGAATAACTGCCTTATTTTTAGCATTAACCCTTACAGTATCATCTTTGGGAGGTGGAGATTTGTATGCTGTAAAAGCAGGTAGCAGTTGGCTTGATAGTAATATTTATGATGACGAAGATGAAAATCAGGAAATTACTATTGTAAATAAGGGTGAACTTAAAGAAGATATGGAAGTGAAGCTTATAGGACCGGAAAACTGTATGTACAGATATTCTTTTGTCCCAAAGGAAACAGCCATATACACTTTCTATACAGTAGGTAGTTCAGCTACTTATGTTCGTTTGTATGACTCAAATGGAACACAAATACAAAGTGGCGGGAATAGTAGCAAGGTATTTCGTTTAAACTGTTGCATAAGTAAGAAGTTAATTGGAGGGGAGATGTGTTATTTTGATTTACAGGAGAGTAATTTTCACTCAATTGCATGTAATGTAATAGTTAAACAAATGGATATGGATGAGACATATGGCTGTACCAAAGATATTGATAACTATGGATTACATGATCAGGAAATACAGTTTGAACCGGTGCTATATAATATTATTGGTGAGGAAATAAAAAATCCAAAAAACATGACATATTTATGGTATAAAGGGGACGTTGATGAGGATGAAAAAGACGACAATATATGTTTAGGCACAGATAAGAAATTTAAGACAAAATGTGATGGATATGCCGATTGCCGTGAATATTCAGCATTGGTGTATAAAAATGAAAAGTTCTTTGAAAAAGTATATTGCCAGACAAAGGTAATAGAGTACAAATATACAATGAACCAAGGAGAAAAGTTGGAAGATTTAGACGAGTATACAACATTATTAGAGTTTACTCCCGAAAAATCAGGTTATTATAAGCTATATACAACAGGACTTAATACAGGAACCTTGCGTTTGTACAAAGACAAAGACTACACAAAAAATTGCAAAAATTACGTTGCAATGGCAGAAGAAAATGCAGAAGACTGTAAAAATGTCACCATAGAATATTATTTAAAAGCAGGGGAAACATATTCTTTTATAATGGAATATTTTTATTATAATGTAAGGATGTCAGTAGCCATTAATTTTGTAGGAGATGAAACCTCAACTACAGAAAAGAATTCAGAAGAAGATGTAATAACAAGTAATGAAATAACAACAAATGCAACTCAAACAACAGATAATGGAGTTTTAGACAATTCTCAAACATCAAAAAATGAAACTGGCATTTCAGAGAGAACAGATTCTCAGGCTTGTCCTACAACCGGAAACGTAACAGTAAAAGCACCGGTAAAAGTGAAAATCAAAAAAGCATATAAAAAGAAAAATAAAAATAAAAATAAAACTAAAATTTGTTTACTATTTAATAAAGTAGGAAATGCAAATAAATATGAGATTAAAATAAGCGACAACAAGAAATTTAAAAAGAAAAAAACTAAAACAAAATTAAGTAGGAAAACAAGTTACACATTTAGCGGATTGGCAAAAAGTAAAAAGTATTACATAAAAGTAAGAGCTGTTAAAGTAGTAGGTAAAAATAAAAAATATGGCAAGTGGAGTAAAGTTTATATTGTAAAATAATACAAATTATTAATATCCATTATTTATGGCGGATTGCTTAAAAATTCTATAAATGTTATAATGTCTAAAATATGGCTTAGTGTTTGCTAGTTTGAAAGGAAAGTATGATATGAAGGATTATATTATTAGTTGTTGTTCAACTGCGGATTTAACAGAAGAGCATTTTAAGGACAGGGATATTGAGTGTGTTTTCTTTCATTATGAACTTGATGGAAAAGAATATTTAGATGATTTGGGAAAATCAATGAGTTTAGATGATTTTTATCAGGCAATGGTTGATGGAGCAGAAACCAAAACATCTCAGGTAAATGCAGAAGAATACGAGGCACATTTTAGGAAATTTTTAGAACAGGGACTTGATGTATTGCATGTAACATTGTCATCAGGAATTTCAGGCACAATTAACTCTGCATTAGTTGCGAAGGCTAATTTGGAAGAAGAATTTCCTAACAGAAAAATTTATGTTGTTGATTCATTGGCAGCATCATCCGGGTTCGGTTTATTAATGGACAAGTTGGCTGATTTAAGAGATCAGGGAAAAACAATAGATGAAGTATATCAGTGGGCTGAAGAAAACAAAAGAAGAGTAAATCATTGGTTCTTTTCTACTGATTTAACATTCTACATTAAAGGTGGAAGGGTTTCAAAAACTTCCGGTATTGTAGGCGGTATACTTGGTATATGTCCATTGCTTAATGTGAATTCCGAAGGAAAATTAATTCCAAGAGCAAAGATTAAGGGCAAGAAAAAAGTATACAAGGCTATTGTGAAAAAGATGGAAGAATTTGCTGACAATAGATTAGAATATAATGATAAAGTTTATATAAGTAACTCAGCTTGTATGGAAGATGCTAAGGCTGTTGCAAACTTAATAGAAGAGAAATTTCCGAATACAAAAGGGAAAATTGAAATATACAATATAGGAACAACAATTGGCAGTCATACAGGTCCGGGAACAGTAGCATTGTTCTTCTGGGGCGACGAAAGAGTTGATTAAGTGCATTTATAGATTTTAAGAATGGAGAAAATAATGAAGATAGCAATTTTAACAGATAGTAATGCTGGAATTGATATAAATGAGGCAAAGGAACTTGGTGTACATTTAGCTTACACACCAATAGTTATCGAAGAGGAAACTTTTTATCAGGAAGATGGTTTGACTAAGGAAAAATTTTACGCAGAATTGAAATCAGATAAAAACATAACAACATCTATGCCTTCTCCAGGGGATATAATGGATAGATGGGATAAGTTATTAGATGAAGGTTATGAGCAGATAGTTTATATTCCACTATCAAGTGGCTTGAGCAATTCATGCCATGCGGCAATTCAGTTATCTGAGGAATATGATGGCAAAGTTCAGGTAGTGGATAACCATAGAATTTCTGTTACTATGCGTCAGGCTGTTTTAGATGCAATCTGGATGGCTGATAATGGAAAAGATGCAAAGGAAATCAAAGAAGCACTTGAGGCAAATGCCTTTGATTCAATAATATATCTTACTGTTGATGATTTAAAATATTTAAAGAAAGGTGGACGAGTTACACCGGCAGCGGCAGCTCTTGGAGCAGTTTTAAATATTAAACCTGTCTTAAGAACTGTTGGAGAAAATTTTGACGCAGTAGATAAGGTTAGAGGTAGCAAGCGTGCAATTTCAAAAATGCTTGATTATACAGAAGAATATGTAAACAAACTTTTAGAAAATAATGATACATCTAAGATTCGAATTGGTGCAGCAGGAACTTTTGAAAAAGAAGAAGACGCTAACAACTGGCTTGAACAGGTAAAAGAAAGATTTCCTAACATACCTGATATTTATTATGATCCGTTATCACTTGTTGTTGGGGTTCATACAGGTCCTGAAGCAGCAGGAATTGGCGTAAGTTTAATTTTGAGAGAAGAATAATAATGAGTTATAAATTTTTTTCAAACAAAGAGTGTGAGTATTATCCATGTCACAAAATAGCAGAAGGAGAAGAATTTAACTGCTTATTTTGTTTTTGCCCGTTGTACTCAATGGGAGAAAAGTGTGGCGGAAACTTTACAATTCTTAGCAACAACATAAAGGATTGCAGTAATTGTACTTTCCCACATAGAAAAGATAATTATGACAAGGTAATTGAAAAATTATCAGGCAATTAATTACAGGAAATATAATACGAAAAACATAAATAAATGTTTCACTAGGAATACACCCTGGTGCAAAAAGAATATAGTTGCGTGGCAACACGCACTCAGTACTTAGAATGTCGCTTGCGACATTCTTTTCTTTTAATAAAAATGACAAAATTTCAATAATGTATAAAAATATATATTTTATACATAAAATAGAGTATACTAATAAACAGTGACAAATTAATAATAATACAAAGGGGAGGGGAAAATGTTAAGAATTGAAAATTTAACAAAGAAGTTTGGAGACAAGAAGGCAGTTGATAGTCTTTCTTTACATATTGAGCCTGGTGAGATTTATGGCTTTATTGGTCATAATGGTGCAGGTAAAACAACAACTATTAAGTCGATAGTAGGAATTTTGAAATTTGATGAAGGTGAAATTCTTGTGGATGGTATGTCTGTGAAAGAGAGCCCAATTGAATGCAAGAAAAAAATAGCGTACATACCTGATAATCCGGATTTATATGAATTTATGACAGGTATCAGTTATTTGAATTTTATTGCAGATATTTATAATGTAAGTTCACAAGACAGAACTGAAAGAATTAAGAAATATGGTGATTTGTTAGAATTAACTGATGATTTAGCACAGCCTATTAGTGCCTATTCTCATGGAATGAAACAAAAACTGGCAATTATTTCAGCCTGGATTCACAATCCAAAACTAATAATAATGGATGAACCATTTGTAGGTTTAGATCCAAAATCTTCTCATATTTTAAAAGAAATGATGAGGGATGTGTGTGACAAAGGTGGGGCAATTTTCTTTTCAACTCATGTGTTGGAAGTGGCTGAAAAATTGTGCGATAAAATTGCAATTATAAAAAATGGCCAGTTAATTAAATCCGGCACAATGGAAGAAGTGAAGGGTGACGAATCTTTAGAGGCAGTATTCCTAGAAATGGAGGCTGAACAATAATGATAAAAGCCCTATTAAAAAAGCAACTTAGGGAAGTTATATCTCTAATGTTTCGAAATAAGAGAAATGAACAGAAAATGTCAAAAACAAAAATGGCATCATACATAATTGTATACACAGTTTTGTTTGCAATTGTAGCTGTAGTGTTTTTTAGTATGGCAAATATATTCTGCAAGCCATTTTTACAGGTAGGATTAGATTGGCTGTACTTTGTTATAATGGGAATGGTGGCGATTACATTTGGAGTAATTGGAAGTGTATTTAACACTTATGCAAGCTTGTATCAGGCAAAAGACAATGATTTGCTAATGTCACTTCCAATCCCGGCACCATATATATTGCTAATTAGAGTTGCCGGAGTGTATATTGTAGGTTTGTTTTATCAGTTGTTAGTAATGATACCAACGGCAATAGTATACTTTTTTAATGCAGACATAACTGTGGGAAGAATTATCGGTTGTATTGTAATTACAATAATGAATTCACTGTTTTTACTGGCAATGTCATGTATATTAGGCTGGATAGTGGCAGAGGTTAGTTCAAGATTGAAATTCAAAAATCTGGTGACAATAATCGTGTCCGTGGCATTCTTCGGAATTTACTATTATATATCGTATAAAGCTTATGATGTAATGCAGGGGGTAATTGCTCAGGCGGCAGTTGTTGGAGAAAAAATAAAAGGGGCAGCATATCCGTTGTATGCAATGGGTAAGGGAGCTACCGGTAATGTGAAATATATGGCAATATTTTCGCTAATGGTTCTAATTTTGCTGGCAGTTGTAATTTTTGTTTTGGCAAAAAGTTTTTTCAACATAGCTACTGAAAACAAAGGCGAAAAGAAAAAGGTTTATAAAATAAAAACTGAAAAGCAAAAAAGCGTCTCCAAAGCATTACTGTTTAGGGAGTTAAAAAGATTTACTTCAAGCGCAGTGTATATGTTAAATTGCGCACTAGGCTGTTTATTTATAATAGTCATAACAGTAGCAGTAGTAATAAAAATAGATGAAATAAACAGGCTCATAAGCCTTACAGGCATCAGAAGTGTATATCTTAGTTTTGGCATAACTTTGATGATTTGTGCAGTTATGTCAATGAACGATATTACCGCACCATCAATTTCTCTAGAAGGAAAAAATATATGGATTGCGAAAACATTGCCTGTGGACACTTGGCAGATTTTGAGAGCAAAATTAAAACTTCATAATATAATAACAATCACACCTATGGTTATATGTAGTGTGATACTGGGCATTGCATTTAAACTATCAATATTGCAGATAATATTAGTTACAGTTGTTCCCGTTATTTTCGTAATGCTTAATGGTGCGTTGGGCCTGGTAATTAATTTGAAAATGCCAAATTTAAACTGGGTTACTGAGGCGGCAGCTGTAAAACAAAGCTTTGGTGTATTTCTTGCAATACTTTTAGCATGGGCAATGATTGCAGTAATGGCAGTGGTGTATTTGAAAGTATGTGTAGATTGGATAGGTGCGGATACATATTTAGGCATTCTAGTATTAGTGCTGCTATGCTTACTACTTATTGCATATAAGTGGTTAAAAGATAAGGGGACAGAAATATTTAGAAATCTTTAGTTTACATAGAAATATTATTAAAAAAGAACCTGTATACAATTTTATGTTAAGTCTTTACCGGATTACAAAAATCAGTAAGGAGAGTAGTATATAAAAATTGTATACAGGTTCTTTAATATTTAAATAATTAATCAGCAAATTTTACTTTTTTAACTTTGCTCCACTTGCCGTCGCAGTATTTATTGTAGCCTTTTACTCTAATGTAGTAGTCTTTTGTTTTTGGTTTCTTCTTCAATTTAAAAGAATTTTTTGAAGCTTTCTTAATAGTTACAGTTTCAACATCATCCTTAAATTTTTTGTCAGGTGAATATTGAATCATATAGCCTGCGTTATATTTGGAAGATTGTTTTTTCCACTGTAATTTTATGCTCTTTGTCTTTTCAATTATCTCAGTAAAAAATCCTTTTGTAGGAATCGGTAATTTTTCTGTTTTAAGAGAAATTGTTTTACTCCACTTGCCGTCTCCAATATTGCTTTTAAAAGCACGAACAGAGAAATAATATTTCTTATTAAAAGAAAGACCTTTTATCGTAGTGTTTAAATTCTTTTCGTTATTAAAAATTTTGTATTTAACATTTTTCTTAAAACTTTTACTAGTTGAGTATTTCAAATAATAACCGGTAACATTTTTTTGACCTTCCCAGCCAAGTTTGATTTTGTTAAGTTTAACAGTCTTAGTTTTTATGGTTTCCTTTTTAGGAAGAATCATAAATGTGGTTGTGCAGGTACCGACAAACTTTTTATCTAATCCCGTAAGTTTAACTTTGGCAACACCGGGATTTTTATTTGAAGAATATTTAATCTTATATTCGGAAGGGAAAACTACCTTGCCATTTACAACTAAAGAAACACTAGGAGTAATTGCTTTTCCCTTTGATCTGAAGACCTTGGAAGATAAAGCAATGGTTCCGTTCTTTATACATGTGTACTTGATACTTTCCTTATTAGGTGTTGAAATTTTTCCGTCTATAAAATTAAATACAACATCCTTATCGGTTGTTCTGTAAACCTTAACGAACTGCAAAGCAAGTCTTTTTAAAACAGAAGCTCTTGGAAGTCTTGCTGTTGAAGCTCTTGAAGAAGAAATTATTGCGTATTGCGGCTGAACGGCCCTTATAAAAGCGGTACAGGATGATGAACCGGCACCATGGTGACCAACTTTTAAGACGTCAGCCTTAAAATTATACCCTTTAGCAAGTAACTGCTTTTCCATTGTTGAAGGCAAATCGCCTGTAAGCAAAAGGGATTTACCACCACAGGTTACTCTTAGAACAATACTGCATTCATTGTAAGTTGTTCCCTGAAAACCATCATAAACAACAGTTACAGTCGCATCTCCAAGCTTCCAAGATTCTCCATCAATAGGATTTCTGTAAGGACAGCCCTTTTCCTTTACGCTATTAATGAATTTTGAATAAGTTTTGTTACCTTTAACGCAAGGCGAATAGAAAACCTGTCCAACTTCATATTTCTCAAAAATTTTATTGAAGTTACCAACATGGTCTCCGTCAGGATGAGTGGCAACTACATAATCTATTTTATTATCAGGTATATTTAATTTGCTAATATAATTGGCAACTAACTTAGATGCACTTGGTGGACCTGAATCAACAATCATGTAATGTCCCTTGCTCTCAACTACAAGGGCATCACCTGAGCCAACATAAATAGAATGAAATGTCATTTCGTTGTCGTTAGCCGATACGTGCATAGCGTAAAAACATGTTGAACATAATAATATGGCTAACACAAATAAAAGTTTTTTTAAAGTTACATAAGCTGTTTTCATTTTTCTTTTTTATTACCATTTAATAAGTAAGAAAATCTTATAAAAGCATTTCATCAGAAAAATACCATAAGTATAAATCAAATATTCATGACCATTAAAATTGAAAAATCAATTTAACATAAATTATGCATTAACGGTTTTTTCATAAGATTGTTCTAAATAGTAATATACCCTCCTTAAAATTATCCAAAAAATTAGAATATCAATTACTAAAAGTCCTTCAGAAAATTTGCCTAAAGACTGTAAAGCACTATAGTCTGAACCAATCCAAAATACAAAAGTATTTAGGACTATAAGTACCATAGACACAAACCATGTGATTTTTCCCCATTTTCTTTCGTCTCTGCAACATACATCAGGACACATTGCAAATAACCCGCCTGTAAATAAAAAGGTGGTTAAAATAATTGAACACATATAAGCTATTCCAATAAACATGGCTAAATTACATAATAACAAACCATTGAAAACAAAAGGAAGTGCTTTTAATAGTATGTGCAATATTAAGCCACAAAATGTACTTAAAGAACCATAACTGAATTTTTTATTTACTTTTTTTAATAAAAAACATGCAATAAAAATTAAGATAAATCCAAGTCCATCATTGAAAATGTCAATATGTACAGCTCCAAAATATACTTTGTCGATTACCTTTGTCTGGGTTGTGCCTGTAGAATCCGTAGTGCCGGAAACCAAAGGTGTTTTTTCTAAGGCTGAACCAGAAGAACCTGAAGTATCAATAAGCTTATAAGTACATTTAGCACCATAGTTTGATGCAATATTGTAGTATTGAAATTCTCCAATAACATTATTGGAATTACTATAGTCATGTGGATACTTGACGCCTGTAGATACATCCACATCAAGTGCTAACAAAATAAATCCTATAGCCAATAGTATAAAGGCTAATTTAAACTTTGATTTCATTAATAATACCTCCGCCGTAGTATTTTAATTACAAAAAACGTTCCAAAACTCTAATGTATGTAATTATATATTAAATATAGGTAGAAAAGCAACATTATTACATTGTAAAAAAGGAAGAATGTAGTATAATTAAGAAGATTTTAAGTAAAAAACTAGCTTTAAAAATTAAAATGCAATGAGCAGGAGGAAATGAAATGAAGAAAATAATGACAAAAAGTTTATCATTATTCTTAGCAGTAGTTATGGTACTTAGTTGCATAACTATAACAAAACCTAACAAGGTTAGCGCTGACAGTACAGCCTATACAATTAAAGTTAATTTGGGAACAAACTGTACAACAGTTTACAAAAACGGAAAAGCCATCAAGGCAATGATTTGTTCTCCAAGTAATGAAACACCAACAGGAACATTCTATGTACCTGTAAAATACAGATGGCATGAAATGATTGGAAACTGCTATGCACAGTATTGTACAAGAATCACAACTTCAATTTTATTCCATTCAGTATGGTATTACAAAAATGGTGACAAGTCTTCAATGTCTGTTAAGGCTTACAATGTAATGGGTCAGAAGGCTTCTCATGGATGCGTAAGACTTTTATGCAAAGACTCAAAATGGATTTATGACCATTGTGCAGTTGGAACAAAAGTAGTAATTTTCTGGGGCAAAAAAAGTGATGATCCAATAAAACGTCCATCATTTACACCAATTACAAACGGAAAATTCACAGATTGGGATCCAACTGATCCAGATCCAAAGAACCCATACAAGAAAAAAGTTCCTACGGTCAAAGCTAATAAGACTAAAATCGAATTTGGTACAAAAGTAAAATTAAAGAATTTAGTATCAGCAAAAGACAGTGCAGGAAATGCAATTGCCAAGAAGAAAATTAAGACAAAAGGAAAAATAAACACAAACAAGCTTGGTACATACAAAGTTAAATATACTGTAAAAGATTCTCTTGGAAACAAGGTTACAAAAACATTTAAGTTTAAGGTTGTAGATACAAAGGCACCTGTAATTAGCGGTGCAGCAGATAATAAAGACGTTGCTCAGGGTAGCAAAGCTAACGTTTTAACCGGTGTTACAGCAAAGAGTGTACCGGGAAAAAATTTAACATCAAAGATTAAAGTTTCTGTTAAATATAAGAACAAAAAAGTTTCTGTAAAGAAAGGTAGCGTAAAATTCTCAAATACAGGAACATATAATATTACATATAGTGTAAAAGGCAGAAACAAAAAAGAAGCTAAGAAAACTGTTAAATATAAAGTAAAAAGTCATAAAGTTAAGCTTACATTAACAGCTTCAAAGGTAACTTTAGTTCAGGGTACAAATGCAGAATTTGGTTATACTTATGTTAAGAGCTTAAAGACTTATGATAACAAAGATTTGAAAATCAAGAAATATGTTACATACACAGGAAAAGTTGACATGAACAAGCCTGGTAAATATGTAATTACATACAAGGCTCAGTACAAAAATCAGACTTACACAGCAGTAACAAAGAAGCTTACAGTCACAGTTAAGGCAAAACCGGCAACACCTGAACAGCCAACAACACCGGAACAGCCAACAACACCTGAAACAACAACTACAGCTCCTGAAACAACAACTCAGGCAAAGTAGGCGTAAAGAGGTAAATATGTATTCTTATAAAAAAAGAGTAAGTTTTAGTGAAATTGGAAAAGACGGTATAGTTCCTTATTATGGAATATTGTATAATTTGCAAGATTGTAGCACATTTCAGTCAGAGGATTTAGGAATTGGCATTAGCTACTTAAAAAAACACCACAGGGCATGGGTACTTTTAGCTTACAAAATACAGATTTTTAAGGATTTAAGATTTGGTGAAGAAGTTGAAGTTGGCACAAGTCCGTTAAATTTTGACAAGGTAATGGCAACAAGACAGTTCTGGATTAAGGATGCAAATGGCGGGTACATTGTAAAGGCTGAATCTATTTGGAGTCTGCTTGATACAGAAAAGCGCATGCCCGTAAGAATAACTGAAGTTGACATTTCCAAGTACCAATTAGGTGAGGCTTTTGACTCACTTAAAGTGTCAAGAAAATTAAAGTTTCAGGGAGAAAGAGAAGTTCTTGGAACAACAAAGGTTTTCAAAAGTTTCATAGACACAAATGGTCATTTAAACAATGCAGACTATATGCGGATTGTTGAACAGTTTCTGCCAAAGGGAAAAAAATACAATCAGATTGAAATTGTATACAAAAAGGAAGCTTTAATAGATGAAGAAATAGTGTGTGTGGCTTACAATAATCAGGATTATCTTGGCATAAATCTTGAAAGTGCTGACGGTCAAATACATGGACAAATAAAATTAAAAAATATTTAGGTAAGAAACAGTTTGCAGATGTCTGTAAACTGTTTCCTGCCCCTTGGAGGAGAATCTAATGGAATTAGGAAAGACATTAAAATTAAAAGTGGTAAAGAAAACAGATTTTGGTATTTATTTAGGAACTGAGTATGATAAGGTTCTTTTACCAAAAAACGAGGTGCCACAGGGAACGGAGCTTGGAGATACTGTAGAAGTTTTTATTTGCAGGGACTCAAAAGACCGATTGATTGCTACAATTCATAAGCCGGTAGCAGAAGTTGGAGAAACTGCTTATGTTGAAGTAAAGGAAATAACTAAGTTTGGGGCGTTTCTTGACTGGGGCCTTGGAAAAGATTTGTTTCTGCCTTATAAGGAACAGACAACAAACATTAAAGCAGGCGACAAAATTTTAGTGGGCATCTATACAGATAAAAGTGACAGATTATGCGCCACAATGAAAGTGTACAACTACCTAAGCTGCAATTCCACATACCAGGAAGAAGATATTGTAAAAGGCGTTGTATATAATTACAATCCAAACTATGGAGCCTTTGTTGCGGTTAATAATAAATACCACGGTCTGATTCAGACAAAAGAACTTACAATGAAAGTTCATGTAGGAATGGAAGTGGAAGCCAGAGTTAAAAGTGTTCGTCCTGATGGCAAGCTGGATTTGGCTCTTAGAAAAAAATCATATTTACAAATAGAAGAAGATGCTGAAAAAATATTGCAGTTTATGAAAGAAAATGGCGGAAAAATTGACTACACAGACAAGGCATCTCCAGAGGTTATTAAGCGTGATTTTAACATGAGCAAAAGTGAATTTAAGAGAGCTATTGGCAGATTGCTCAAAGAACACCAAGTAATTATTGGTGAAAATAACATATTTATAGAGAAATAGCAGTAGCCATATGCAAAATATACAAAGATTTTTTTGTTATTTTGTTTATTTGCCATATAGTATTTTCCTACGATGTGATTTAGAATATCAACATACAAAAGGTAGTGAGAACTATTTCTAGGAGGAAAAGATATATGGCAAGTTTATCATTAAGAAATATCTGCAAAGTTTATCCAAACGGATTTGCAGCAGTTAAGGATTTTAACCTTGAAATTAAGGACAAGGAATTCATCATCTTCGTAGGACCATCAGGTTGTGGTAAGTCTACAACACTTAGAATGATCGCAGGTCTTGAAGAAATTTCATCAGGGGAATTATACATTGGGGATAAGTTAGTAAATGACGTAGAACCTAAAGATAGAGATATCGCAATGGTATTCCAGAACTACGCATTATATCCACATATGACAGTATATGATAACATGGCATTTGGTCTTAAGTTAAGAAAAGTACCAAAGGCTGAACAGGAAAGATTAGTTAAAGATGCAGCTAAGATTCTTGACCTTGAACAGTTACTTGACAGAAAGCCAAAGGCTTTATCAGGTGGTCAGAGACAGAGAGTTGCTATGGGACGTGCAATCGTTCGTAATCCTAAGGTATTCCTTATGGACGAACCTCTTTCAAACTTGGATGCTAAGTTAAGAGTTCAGATGCGTGTTGAAATTGCAAAGATCCATAAGAGATTAGGTGCTACAATCATCTACGTAACACATGACCAGACAGAAGCTATGACACTTGGTACAAGAATCGTAGTTATGAAAGATGGTGTTGTACAGCAGGTTGATTCACCTAAGAACTTATATGACAAGCCAGTAAACTTATTTGTAGCAGGATTCATGGGTTCTCCACAGATGAACTTCATCGATGCTGAAGTTGAAAAGGTTGGAACAGATATCAAGTTACATGTTGGCCAGGCTAGAACATACATTACAGTTCCAGCTGAACAGGCTAAGAAGCTTGAAGAAGGCGGTTATGTTGGTAAGACAGTTGTTATGGGTATCAGACCAGAAGATATTCATGATGAAGAAAGCTTCATTGCAAAATCACCTGAAAGTGTATTTACAACAACTATCAGAATTTACGAATTACTTGGTGCAGAAGTTTACTTATACTTCGATGTTGAAGGATTTGATTGTACTGCAAGAGTAAATGCCCGTACAGAAGCAAGAGTTGGTGATGAAGTTAAATTCGCTATGGACTTATCAAAATTACACATCTTCGATAAGGACACAGAAAAGGTAATTACAAACTAATTAGATTAGATAAATAAAATTATGAAAAAGCACTTTGTTTGGAAACAAACAGGGTGCTTTTTCACTTGTATTTTACAGTAAACTGGTTTAAAATATAACTTGAATAATTGTTTATATACACAAATGCAGTTAAAAAAAGCAAGGAGAATTATATGATTTCAAATCAAATTTTACAGAACACAATTGAAGGAATTAAGAGTATCTCAAGAGTAGATTTACATGTGACAGATACAGATGGAAAGGTTGTAGCCTCAACATCACATACAAGTGAACAGTTTGAAAATTCAGTTTTGGCATTTGTAGCATCCCCAGCAGACAGCCAGTCAGTACAGGATTACCAGTTTTTTAAGGTATATGATGAAAATCAGTTAGAGTTGATTTTGATTGCTCAGGGAACAAGCGATGATGTGTTTATGGTTGGAAAGATGGCTGCTTTTCAGATTCAAAACTTACTTGTTGCATACAAAGAAAGATATGATAAGGACAATTTTATTAAGAATCTTCTTTTAGACAATCTCCTCCTTGTAGATATATATAATAGAGCAAAGAAATTACATGTAGATGTGGATGCAAGAAGATGTGTCTGCATTATTGAAACAAAAAATGAAAAAGACAGTGTTGCACTTGAAACAGTTAGAACATTGTTTGCAGGTAGCAAAAAAGATTTTATTACAGCAGTAGATGAAAAGAGTATTATCCTTGTAAAAAAAGTTGATGACAATCAGGGATATGAAGAAGTTGAACATATTGCCAACACAATAGTTGATATGTTGAATACAGAAGCTATGGTTAGGGCAAACGTAGCTTATGGAACAATCGTTAAGGAAATCAAAGAAGTTTCACGTTCATACAAGGAAGCAAGAATGGCACTTGATGTTGGAAAGATTTTCTTTAGTACAAAGAATGTTGTTGCATATAACAATCTTGGAATTGGTCGTTTGATTTATCAGTTACCTATTCCACTATGTAAGATGTTTATTAATGAAATTTTTGATGGCAAGTCACCAGATGAATTCGATGATGAAACATTAACAACAATTAACAAGTTCTTTGAAAATAGTTTAAATGTTTCAGAAACATCAAGACAGTTATATATTCATAGAAACACATTAGTATATAGATTAGACAAGCTTCAGAAGACAACAGGTTTGGACATTAGAGTGTTTGAAGATGCCATTACATTTAAGATTGCATTAATGGTTGTTAAATATATGAAGTACATGGGTAATACTGAATTTTAGTAATATTGAATTTTGATCTATTTATTAAAGACTTAATATGATATTTAATAGAAGGACATTCATACATTGTTTAAGTGCTGCTTTAAGTACAGAAATTTAAATATTTCTAAATATTACATATAAAAAGGACACAGAATTTTAACAAATTGCTATTTTAATATATAAGTGGACAGGCTGGGTAAGCATTGGTGCTGATTCAGTGATGTTGGGACTTATATTAATGAACTAATATAATAATCATATTTAAATAATAATCATATTTTACTTTTATGGAAGAAATAGAACATAAAAGAAATTAAAAAATTATATTCGACAAATTTTTATTACATTTGCGTAATATAATTTTTTGGTGTGTAAAAAAATAAGATTGCGATAATGTATAACATTTAATGTGAAAGATTAGTTCATTACACATATGTTAAGGAGTAGACAAATGATTAGTATAAAAGGTGTAAGTAAATCTTATGGAAACGGCGCACCTGCTCTTAGCAATTTAAATTTAGAAATTGAAGATGGCGAGTTTGTATTCGTTGTTGGAGCCAGTGGTTCAGGAAAATCTACTTTTATTA
This sequence comes from Eubacterium sp., assembly GCF_057858645.1. Taxonomy (NCBI): domain Bacteria; kingdom Bacillati; phylum Bacillota; class Clostridia; order Eubacteriales; family Eubacteriaceae; genus Eubacterium; species Eubacterium sp. Next base: position 34,933 of record NZ_DBLZZO010000010.1, on the reverse strand, counting down.
AATTGCTTTTGAAGGAACTTAATCCAACAGAAGGAATGATAACAGTAGGTAACATTAAATTATCTAAATTAAAATCAAGAGGAGTGGCTAAGTATCGTAGAAAACTTGGCGTAGTTTTCCAGGATTTTAGATTACTACAGGACAGAGATGTATATTCAAACATTGCTTTCGCACAGCATGTTATTGGAGCGTCTCCAAGAGAAATAAAGAAGAATGTTGCAAGGGTACTTTCCTTGGTAGGTTTATCAGAAAAGTATCGTTCAAATCCTAATGAGCTATCAGGTGGTGAGCAGCAGAGAGTTGCTTTGGCAAGAGCGTTGGTAAACAAGCCTGACATATTACTTGCCGATGAACCTACAGGAAACCTTGATCCTGAAAACTCATGGGAAATTATGAAATTATTAGATAAAGTAAACAAACAGGGAACTACCGTTATTGTTGTTACGCACAACCTTGAAATTGTAGAGGCAATGAACAAGAGAGTAATTACAATGAAGAAAGGTGTAAAAGTCAGCGATAGCAAGGTGGTGGAATAAATGAATGGAAGAACAGTAGGATACTGCTTTAAACAGGGTGTCGTTAATATTAAGAGAAATAAGTTGTTCTCAATTGCATCAATTTGTACAATTGCTGCCTGTATTTTTCTTATTGGAATTATACTTTCTATTATTATTAACGTTAATTCTGTGGAGAAGCAGGTAGAGCAAAACGTTGGTGTTACTGTATTTTTTGATAAAGGTTTAAAAAAGGAACAGATTGATGCTATTGGTGCAACAATAAAAGCTGATAAGCATGTTGAAAAATACAAATACACATCAGCAGAGGAAGCTTGGAAGGAATTCCAGGGAGATTACTTCGCAGAAGATCCTGAATTGGCAAAGGCATTTGCAAATGATAATCCATTAGCTGATTCAGCATCATATACAGTTTTCCTGAAAAACATTGATGAACAGGATGCTTTTGTAAATAGCATCTCAAAAGTTCAGGGTGTTAGAAAGGTTAAACATTCAGAGCAGGCAAAAGAAACATTAAGTAAGTTTTCAAAACTTTTAGGATATGTATCAATAGCTTTGATAGTAATTTTATTAGGCGTGGGAATTTTCTTAATCAGTAATACAGTTATGATTGGTATAACCGTTAGAAGACATGAAATTAAAATCATGAAATTGATTGGTTCAACAAACGGCTTTGTTAGAGCACCGTTTATTATAGAAGGTGTTATAATCGGTCTTGTTGGTTCAGCTATACCTCTTGTTATTTTAAGAGTGATTTATGAAAGATTAATATCTTTTGTAATGTCAAAGGTAGGAGTTATGGCAAGTTCAATTTCTTTTGCAACAGTAGGTGAAATATTTGGAGTGCTTGTTCCATTAGGACTTGGAATTGGAGCCGGAATTGGTTTAGTTGGTTCATTCCTTTCAATTAGAAAGCACTTAAAAGTTTAATGGAGGAGATAAACAGATGAAAAAGAATTTTTCGAGAATATTAAGTTTATTACTTTCCGCAACATTAGTTTTATCAATGGCAGGAACATCATTTGCCAGCGTTTCAAGTGAGAAAAGCAAGCTGTCAGATTTAAATAGCCAGAAAATTAAGAAAAATGCAGAAAAGAAAAAACTTCAGGCTTCAAAAAGTGAAGTCGAAGCTTATATTGAAGAAGTTGATAAAAAATTAACTGATTTATCAACACAGATATATAAAACACAGCAGGAATTAGATAAGACAGAAGTTAATATTAAGAAAACAGAGAAGAAATTAAAAGCAGCAGAAGAAAGCATTAAGGCTCAGTATGCTGACATGAAGTTAAGAATTAAGTATATGTACGAAAATGGTGATACAGAATTACTTGACTTAATTTTAAATTCAAAGAGCATTACAGAATTCTTAAACAAAGCTGAATATATTACAGAATTATCTCAGTATGATAGAAAAATGCTTAACAAGTTAAAGCAGACAAGAAAGACAATTTCTGATTCAAAAACTTCTTTGGAGAAAGATAAGAAGAACCTTGTAACAATGCAGACAAAGCAGAAGACAGATAAGTCACAGCTTGAAAGTACAGTTGCATCAAAGCAGTCAGAATTATCTGAATATGAAGATTTGCTTGAGCAGAATGAGGCTTCTTCAGATGCACTTGATCGGGAAATTAAGGCACAGGAAGAAAAAGTAGCCCAGGCTAAGATCGCAGCACAGGCAACACAGGCTCCAACTCAGGCAGCTACAAAAGCACAGACAAATACAAACAATAATACAAATAACAACACAAATAATAATACTAATAACAATACTAATACAAATACAAACCCAACACCAAGCAAATCCAGCGGTTGGATTTATCCGGTACCGGGACACACATCAGTTTCATCAGATTATGGATACAGAAAAGATCCATTCTCAGGTAGTAGCACATTCCACAACGGAATTGACTTCCCTGCACCAGGTGGAACTCCTGTAGTAGCAGTAGCAGACGGTACTGTAGTTTGGGCAAATTATAATGCCACAGCAGGAAACTGGACAGGTATTAAACACTCAAATGGTGTAACATCAGTTTACATGCATCAGTCATCAATTTTAGTAAGTGTTGGTCAGCATGTAAGTCAGGGACAGACAATTGGTTTAGTTGGTACAACAGGTTCATCAACAGGTAACCATTTACATCTTGGAGCAACAAGTGGAACAACACCAGGTAACTGGGTAAATCCATGGAGTTACTTCTAAACAGAATGAAACATAATATTTTATAAATAGTAAAGAATGAAAAATTAATTATTTAGTTTTTCATTCTTTATTGTTATAAAAGAAAAAATAGTTTAATATACATAAGTAGTATGATTCGCAAGGAGAAAGTTCTGTTAAAAAGTTCATAAAAGTGATTATGTTATTATGCAAATTTGAACTATAATTTATTTGAACATACTTAAATGAAAAGGTTATAGTGTAAAGCGAGGAAGAGATTGATATGGAAAAAATAAATGTAAAGAAAATTAATAAAAAAATCGAGAAAAAGAAAACTAAAACAAAATTTGTACCTGGCTTTCTTTTAGGTATGTTTGCAATGTTGGTTTTGGGAGTAGCAGTTGGCGTTGGACTGCATTTTTCTCAGGATAGCGTAAAAACAGATGCTACATATGCTGTGGACAAGGCAGAATCAAAGATCAAATCTTTAGAGGCATTAATCAACTTAAAATATTTGAAGAATGTGGATCAGGAAGATTTGGAAAACGGTTTATATAAGGGACTTTTAGAAGGATTGGGAGATCCTTATTCAGTTTATTACACGAAAGAAGAGTACACAAAGTTAATAGAAAGCACTTCCGGTGAATATTGCGGGATTGGAGCTTATGTTTCACAGAACACAGAAACAAAAGTAATAACAATAACAAAAGCTTTTAAGAATGGCCCGGCAGACAAAGCCGGAGTAAAAGATGGTGACGTTATTACAAAGGTTGATGGAAAAGATGTATCTTCAGAAGATGTTGATAAAGTGGTTAGCATGATGAAAGGGGATAAAGGAACAAAAGTTAAGTTAACAGTATATCGTCAATCGGTTAAGAAATATGTGGACGTTACAATTACAAGAGGAGAAGTAAAAGTACCTACTGTAGCACACAAAATGCTTGATAAGAAGAACAAAATCGGTTACATACAGATTTCTGAATTTGATACGGTAACCGCTGATCAGTTTTCATCAGCTTTAAGTTCTTTGAAAAAGCAGGGCATGAAAAAAGTAATTTTTGACTTAAGAAATAATCCAGGTGGTTCTTATGAAGGCGCTTGCAAAATATTAGATGAAATCTTACCGGAAGGAACGATTGTTTATACTAAAGACAAATACGGAAACGAGGAAAAGCAGACTTCTGACGCAAAATGTTTAGATATGCTGATTGTCGTTTTACAAAATAAAAACAGTGCCAGCGCATCTGAAATTTTTGCCGGAGCCATACAGGACTTTGGTGTAGGAACAATTGTAGGAACACAGTCTTTTGGCAAAGGAATCGTACAACAAATTATTCCATTAACAGACGGTTCAGCAGTTAAAATTACAATTGAAGACTACTATACACCAAGTGGCAAAAACATTCATGGAAAAGGAATTACACCAGATGTAAAGATTGAGGCAAACGGAAAAACAGATGTACAGCTAAATAAAGCATTAGAAGTTTTAAAGAAAAAATAGATTATAAAAATAAATTAGAAGCAATGTGACGTTTAAAAACTCAAAGTAATATTTTTTTAAAAACAGAAAATCCATTACGGAAATTGTAGTCTATTAAAAAATATATTAGGAAGGTTTATATTATCAATTTTTATGAGGAAAATAAAACTATGATAATAGGTTTGAATTAGATATGTAGTAATAGGTAAAATATAAAGCAGGATGCTAAAGGATAAATGTAATCCAAAGGCACCTGCTTTTATGCTGAGAGAAACAGAAAATGTAAGTTAGAAAACGCATAGGTGAGCTGGAAATAGTTTGATTTTAAAAATATATGATATATAAAGTAATAATGAGTATAAATAAAAAAGTGTAGAGTAAAAAAGACATATATACAAATAAAAAGAACATAAGTTCGAAAATGCTATATACTTTTTTCAGGCTTTTTGTTATAATTTGTTTATGCAGTTGTCGAAAAGAAATGAGACATTTATATGTTGCTGAAAAGAAAACAAATATTATGTGTCATTGGAATTAGTTAAGTATTTATAGATGGTTAGAAATAGATTTATAGGAGATTTGTATGGATCATTTTGAATTACATTCAGAATATCAGCCAACCGGGGATCAACCTCAGGCTATTAAGCAGTTGGTTGAAGGTTTTAAGAAAGGAAATCAGTTTGAAACATTGCTTGGTGTAACAGGTTCTGGAAAGACTTTTACTATGGCAAATGTTATTGCACAAATGAATAAACCAACGTTAATTATTGCTCATAATAAGACTTTGGCGGCACAGCTTTATGGGGAGTTTAAAGAATTTTTTCCTAATAACGCTGTGGAATACTTTGTTTCTTATTATGATTATTATCAGCCGGAAGCTTATGTGCCAAGTACAGACACATATATTGAGAAGGATTCTGCAATAAATGATGAAATAGATAAATTACGACATTCGGCTACTATGGCGTTAATAGAGCGAAAGGATGTTATTATTATATCTTCGGTTTCGTGTATTTACGGTTTAGGTGATCCAATAGATTACAAAAACATGGTAGTGTCCCTTAGACCGGGAACTATTAGAGATAGAGACGATATTATTCATAAGCTAATAGAGATTCAGTATGACAGAAATGATATGGATTTTAAACGAGGAACTTTTAGGGTAAGAGGGGAGAATCTGGAAGTATTTCCTGCATCATACACAGATAGTGCCATACGAGTTGAATTTTTTGATGATGAAATAGAAAGAATAACAGAGATTGATTCTTTGACAGGCGAAGTGCGTCACGAATTAGAACATGTGGCTATTTTCCCCAATTCACATTATGTAGTTAATCCGGAGAAATTAGAGAGAGCTATTAAGGATATAGAAGCAGAGTTGGCAGAACAGGTGGCTTATTTTAAATCAGAGGATAAGCTGATTGAGGCACAGCGAATAGCAGAGAGAACTAATTTCGATATGGAAATGCTTAGGGAAACAGGGATATGTTCAGGAATCGAGAACTATTCCCGCCATATGGCAGGACTGGCTCCCGGAGCAACACCACATACGTTAATGGAGTATTTTGGTGATGAATTCCTTATAATGATTGATGAAAGCCATATTACAATACCGCAAATTCGTGGAATGTATAATGGGGATCAGGCAAGAAAAAGCACATTGGTGGATTATGGTTTTAGACTGCCATCGGCAAAAGATAACAGACCGCTTAGGTTTGATGAATTTGAGGGGATGATTGACCAGATGCTTTTTGTTTCAGCTACACCTAATACTTATGAAGAGGAACATGAGTTACTTAGAGCTGAACAAATTATCAGACCAACAGGTTTGCTGGATCCTGAAATTAGTGTAAGACCAATTGAAGGTCAGATAGATGACCTTATTACTGAAATCAATAAAGAAGTTGAGAAGAAAAATAAAGTTCTGGTTACTACTTTAACAAAGAGAATGGCAGAAGATTTGACGGATTATATGAGAGATGTAGGAATTAGGGTTAAGTACCTTCACTCTGATATTGATACATTAGAGAGAACAGAAATTATCAGGGATATGCGTTTGGATGTTTTTGATGTTTTAGTAGGTATTAATCTTTTAAGAGAGGGACTTGATATACCGGAAATCAGTCTGGTTGCAATTTTAGATGCAGACAAGGAAGGATTCCTCCGTTCAGAGACATCTTTGATACAGACTATAGGTCGTGCGGCCAGAAACTCAGAAGGTCACGTAATAATGTATGCTGACAATATTACTGAGTCAATGGATAAGGCTATTACTGAAACTAACAGACGTAGAAAACTTCAGCAGGAATATAATAAGGAACATGGAATTACTCCAACTACAATTAAAAAGGCTGTTAGAGAACTTATTAGTATTTCTAAAGAAGTTGACAGAAAAATTAATGATATTGAGAAAGATCCTGAGTCAATGGATTCAAAAGAATTGAAGAAGTTAATTGACAAGGTTGAAAAGAGAATGCAGAAAGCAGCAGCAGAACTTGATTTTGAGACTGCTATTGAAATGCGTGAAAAACTGGCAGAACTTAAGAAAAAATATAGAGAATAATGATAATTAATGGAGAGTGAAAGTAATGTCGGACAAGAAAAAGTACATTAAAATAAAAGGGGCTAATGAGCATAACTTGAAGAATATTGATATTGAAATTCCAAGAGACGAATTTACAGTAGTTACAGGTTTAAGTGGTTCGGGAAAATCGTCTTTGGCATTTGATACAATTTATGCAGAAGGACAGAGAAGGTATATGGAATCTTTGTCATCCTATGCTAGACAATTCTTGGGACAAATGGAGAAACCCCAGGTGGAAAGTATTGAAGGTTTACCACCGGCAATTTCAATAGACCAGAAATCTACAAACAGAAACCCACGTTCAACAGTTGGAACAGTTACAGAAATATATGATTATATGAGATTACTATATGCCAGAGCAGGTGTACCTCACTGTCCAAAATGTGGCAAAGAAATCAAGAAACAGTCAGTAGATGAAATTGTTGACAGAATTTTAGAATTACCGGAACGCACTAAGTTCCAAATACTTGCTCCTATTGTAAGAGGCAAGAAAGGTCGTCACGAGAAGGTTTTTGAAAGTGCAAAGAAAAGTGGTTATGTACGTGTAATTGTTGATGGAAACATGTATCAGCTAACAGAGGAAATAACTCTTGATAAGAATATAAAACATAATATAGAAATTGTTGTAGACAGATTAAGTATAAGAGAAGGAATTGAGAAACGTCTTACAGATTCCATAGAGAATGCGTTGAAGTTAGGTAACGGTTTGATGAATCTGGATGTAATTGGTGGAGAGACAATAACATTTAGTCAGAACTTTGCATGTACTGATTGTGGAATTAGTATAGACGAAATTCAGCCACGAAGCTTCTCATTTAATAATCCTTTTGGTGCATGTCCAGATTGTTACGGTTTAGGATATAAGATGGAATTTGACGTTGACTTAATGATTCCTAATCAAAGTCTTAGCATAAATCAGGGGGCAATTGTAGTTTTAGGCTGGCAAAGTGCTAAGGATAAAAAGAGCTTTACCAATGCTATTTTACAGGCACTATGTAAGAAATATAAGTTTGATTTGGATACTCCGTTTGAAAAATATCCTAAGAAAATTAAAGATATTCTGATTTATGGAACTAATGGTGAAAGTGTGCCTGTACATTATACAGGCCAGCGTGGACAAGGGATATATGATATTGCCTTTGAAGGTTTGATTCGTAACGTAGAAAGACGTTACAGAGAAACAAGTGCCGAATCTACCAAGGCAGAGTATGAGTCATATATGAGAATAACACCTTGTAGCACATGTCATGGTCAGAGACTTAAGAAAGAATCTTTAGCTGTAACAATTGGCGATAAAAATATTATTGATATGACAGAAATGTCAGTTAGAGACTTGAGAAAGTTTTTAGATGAAGTTCAATTAACAACTACACAGATGGCTATAGGTAAAGAAATTCTGAAAGAAATAAAAGGTCGTCTTCAGTTTTTAATTGATGTAGGTTTGGATTATTTAAGCTTATCACGAGCAACAGGTACCTTGTCAGGTGGTGAAGCTCAGCGTATTAGGCTTGCTACCCAAATAGGTTCAGGTCTTGTTGGGGTTGCCTATATAATGGATGAACCTAGTATCGGTTTACATCAGAATGATAATGAAAAGTTATTAAAGACATTGAAGCATCTTAGAGATTTAGGTAATACTTTAGTAGTTGTTGAACATGACGAAGACACTATGCTTGCAGCAGATTACGTGGTAGACATTGGCCCCGGTGCAGGTGAACATGGTGGAGAAGTAGTGGCAAAGGGTACTGCTAAGGAAATAATGAAGAACAAAAACTCTATTACAGGAAAATATCTAAGTGGCAAATTGAGAGTCCCTGTTCCTGAAAAAAGAAGAAAGCCAACAGGTTATCTTAAGGTAAAAGGAGCAAAGGAAAACAATTTAAAGAATATTAATGTAAAAATTCCACTTGGTGTATTTACATGTGTAACAGGTGTTTCAGGCTCAGGAAAGAGTTCTTTAGTTAATGAAATAATTTATAAAAGCCTAGCAAGAGAGTTGAATAGAGCTAGAACAATTCCCGGAAAATTTAAAGAAATCCAAGGAATTGAACAGTTAGATAAAGTTATAAACATTGATCAGTCACCAATAGGAAGAACTCCTAGAAGTAATCCTGCAACCTACACAGGTATGTTTGATATTATTAGAGATTTATTTGCAGCCACAATGGATGCAAAGGAGCGTGGATACAAGAAAGGAAGATTCAGCTTTAATGTAAAAGGTGGACGTTGCGAAGCATGTTCAGGTGATGGAATACTTAAGGTTGAAATGCATTTCCTGCCGGATGTGTATGTGCCTTGCGAAGTATGTGGAGGAAAGCGATATAACAGAGAGACTTTAGAAGTTAAATATAAGGGCAAAAATATTTATGACGTTCTTGAGATGACGGTGGAAGAAGCTATGGAATTCTTTAAGAATGTTCCAAGAATATATAATAAGGTTAAGACGCTTTATGATGTGGGCTTAGGATACATCAGATTAGGTCAGCCAAGTACACAGTTGTCAGGTGGTGAAGCTCAACGAATTAAACTGGCAACTGAGCTAAGTAAAAGAAGTACAGGTAAGACAATCTATGTTTTAGACGAACCTACAACAGGGCTTCATTTTGCCGATGTTCACAAACTTGTGGAAATTCTTCAGAGATTAACTGATGAGGGAAATACAGTTTTAGTTATTGAACACAATTTGGATGTAATAAAGGCTGCAGATTATATTATTGATATGGGACCTGACGGCGGAGACCGAGGTGGTACGGTAGTAGTTGCAGGAACACCGGAACAGGTGGCAGAACATCCTACAAGTTACACAGCCAAGTTTGTAAAACAGAAGTTGGAAGAGGCAAAATAGAAGAAAAATAGTCATTTTTAATAAGAAAACGATTCATAAAAATGTTTAAATAAAAACACTTTTATGCAACACTTACAAACTTAAAAAAGTATAAGAAAAATGCTTTTAATTTGTGTAAAAATATGCTACATTAGAGTTACAAAATAAATAAGCATTAAGCACCTGGAACGACTTATACAGTGCATTTAACAACCACCTTGTTATTAGATGTCAACCTAATAGCAACAGTATCTAAGATAAGAGGTGAAAGAAATTTTACCCAATGATATCTGCTGACATGGCAATCAACGGAAGATTGTTTTAGTAGTAATTATTGGATAAGATGTTACATTGAAACGGAAAGGATAGGAAGTATTCAAAACGAAGAATCAATGGGCAATAACATCTTATGGTTAGAGTAGATAAGGAAGTTAAAGCAGGACAAATGAGAGGAATGATACACATAATATTGTAAATAATTACAATAAGTATAGTAGTAGATTCAAAGAAGATTTGTGAAGGAGAAAAGTACCTGCGGTTGAGAATGTAGTTGTAAAGTTAAGGTGTTGAAATAGTGAAGCATCTGTTATATGAAATGTAGCAGGTGCTTCTTTTAATATGTAATAAAAAAATCTTCCAGAATTTTAATTTAGTCTTAAATAGTTTACTATGAATGAAAACTCGCGCAAAAAATCAGTTGCGAATAGGCATGCACTTGAAGTAAAAAATGTGGTAAGCCGTTCTTTGCTCTGGAAGAGAGAATTATGTGGAAATCTTTGTTGAAGGATTACATATAACTTCCTTGTACATTTAAGAAAAATAGAGTAAAATAACAGAAGTGCAGGTTTTTTATTGTTCCTGCAATACGGATATACAGGAGGAAACATGGATAGAGAGTTAGTTATCGTAATAGATTTCGGCGGACAGTACAACCAGCTTGTTGCCAGACGAGTTCGTGAATGTAATGTTTACTGTGAAATTTATTCATATAAAACAGATATCGAAAAGATAAAAGAAATGAATCCAAAAGGAATTATTTTAACAGGTGGACCAAACAGTTGTTACGAAGAAGGCGCACCAACTTATACTAAAGAGTTATTTGAACTTGGAATTCCTGTACTTGGATTATGTTATGGAGCTCAATTAATGCAGCACATTCTTGGTGGTAAAGTTGAAAAAGCTCCTGTAAGAGAATATGGAAAGACAGAAGTACATGTAGATACAACTTCAAAATTATTTACAGGTATTGAAGAAGATACAGTTTGTTGGATGAGCCATTTTGACTACATTTCACAGGCTGCACCAGGATTCAAAATTACAGGTCACACAAGCGATTGCCCTGTAGCCGTTGCAGAATGTGAAGAAAAGAAGCTTTATGCAATTCAGTTCCATCCGGAAGTGTTACATACAGTTCGCGGAAAAGAAATTTTAAGCAACTATGTATATAAGGTATGTGGTTGTGCCGGTGACTGGAAGATGGACTCATTCGTTGAAAATTCAATAAAAGCAATTCGTGAAAAAGTAGGCGATGGAAAGGTGCTTTGTGCTTTGTCAGGTGGTGTTGATTCATCAGTGGCAGCTGTACTTTTGGCAAAGGCAATTGGAAACCAGCTTACATGCGTATTTGTAGACCACGGTCTTTTAAGAAAGAATGAAGGCGACGAAGTTGAAGCTGTATTTGGCCCTAATGGTGATTATGACTTAAACTTTATTCGTGTAAATGCACAGGATAGATTTTACGAAAAACTTGCAGGAGTTGAAGAACCTGAAGCAAAACGTAAAATAATCGGAGAAGAATTCATCCGCGTATTTGAGGAAGAGGCAAAGAAAATCGGAGCAGTTGACTATTTGGTTCAGGGAACGATTTACCCTGACGTTGTAGAAAGCGGTCTGGGCGGAGAATCAGCAGTAATCAAATCTCACCACAATGTAGGTGGATTGCCTGACTATGTTGATTTCAAGGAAATCATCGAACCACTTCGCGACCTTTTCAAAGATGAAGTTCGTAAGGCAGGACTTGAACTTGGAATACCGGAATATTTAGTATTCCGTCAGCCATTTCCAGGTCCGGGACTTGGAATCAGAATCATCGGTGAAGTAACAGCCGAAAAAGTGAAAATTGTTCAGGATGCAGATGCAATCTATCGTGAAGAAATTGCAAACGCAGGTCTTGATAAAGAAATAAACCAGTATTTCGCAGCATTAACAAATATGCGCTCAGTAGGTGTTATGGGAGACGAGAGAACATACGACTACGCAGTAGCCCTCAGAGCCGTAAAGACAATCGACTTTATGACAGCCGAATCTGCTGAAATACCATACGAAGTATTGAACAAGGTAATGAACAGAATAATAAACGAGGTGAAAGGAGTCAATCGAGTAATGTACGATTTGACAAGTAAGCCACCTGGAACTATAGAGTTTGAATAAGTGAACACACGTTCGAATACCTTGTAAACAAAGGGAAAGCACCGAATATAAGTCTCTTATGAGAACATTTTGAGAACAAAATCAAGAATAAGAAGAGTTATTTTGACTAATAAGTTGAAATAGCTCTTCTTTTTTTGCTTGAAAAGCCGATAAATAAAGGGAATTGGAACTTTAAGCCTGATAAAAAAACAAATTTGTTTAACGTTGGTTACAAGAGAAAGAAGAAGTTGATTAAAGGAAAAGGTATAGTGCCACTAACTCCTATTTGGAAAGTAAAAGGACTAAAGTAGAACTACGGTCAAACAAGAATAATTTAATCAAAAGAGAGAAAGGAGATTACAAATATGACAGACAAGATGTTTATGGAAGTTCATGATGTAACAGAGATGCTAAATGTTTCAGAAGGAAAGGCATATGAAATCATAAGAATGCTTAATGCTGAACTAAAAGAAAAAGGATATATCGTAGTTCGAGGAAAAGTAAACACAAAGTATTTTTTTAAGAAACTTATTTACAACGAGGAGTAGGAGGAAAAAATGTCAGTTTACAAAGATGAAAAAAGAAACAGTTGGTATGTAAAGTTTCGTTATGTTGATTATTACGGAGTAAAGAAACAGACAACTAAACGTGGATTTGCAACAAAGAGAGAAGCAAGTGAATGGGAAACTGCTGAAAAGATGAAAAGAAATTTTAATCTTGATATGACATTTTTAAATTTTTATGAAATCTACGAGGCCGATGTAAGGCATAGGGTTAAGGAGACAACCTGGGAAAACAAGGAAACAATGGTAAAAACAAAAATCATACCATTCTTTGGAGAAAGAAAAATGATAGATATATCTGCAAAGGATGTAAGACATTGGCAGAAAGAAATGATTGAGTATAGGGATGAAAAAGGAAAGTCATATTCCCAGTCATATCTTGCAACATTACACGCACAGTTAAGCGCAATATTCAACCATGCTGTAAAATTTTATGATTTGAAAAACAATCCTGCAAAGATTGCCGGCAGTATGGGAAGTAAAAGAGGAGGCAACATAATGTTTTGGACACAGGAACAATATAAAGCATTTATTGAATGTGTGATGGACAAGCCATTATCATTTTATGGATTTGAAATGCTTTATTGGTGTGGATTAAGAATTGGAGAATTATTAGCACTAACTCCGGAAGATTTTGACTTTGAAAAGAAGACGGTTTCCATTACTAAAAATTATCAGGTGGTAAGAGGTGAAAAGCTAATATTAACTCCTAAAACTGCAAAAAGTGTAAGAACAATATATATGCCGGAGTTTTTAAATGAAGAAATGGAAGACCTGATTAATAGTATGTATGAGCCTGATGGAAAAGAAAGAATATTTCCATTATCAAAAAGATATTTTCAACATGAAATGGAAAGAGGCAGTGAAATGTCAGGAGTACCAAAAATCAGATTGCATGATTTAAGACACAGTCATGTTTCACTTCTTATAAATATGGGATTTTCAGCACTGGAGATTGCAGAACGAATGGGGCATGAAAGTGTAAGAATTACATATCACTATGCGCATTTGTTCCCATCAAAGCAGTTGGAGATGATTAATAAACTAGATGAAATTAAAGGAGAATTAGGAGATGTCTGATAGAAAATTGGATAGCAAAGGAAGATGGCGCAGCAGAGTAGTTGCATTTAGAGTTTCTGATGAAGAAGCAGAGTTATTAAACAGACTTGTAGACATATCAGGACTTACAAAGCAGGATTATTTAATAAAGAGAACAACAGACCATAAAGTAGTTGTAAAGGGTTCCATTCGCGTGTTTGGAGCCCTTAAGGCGCAACTTACATATGTATATGAAGAATTAAAAAGGCTGGATAAAGTTACACCTAAAAATGATGAATTAATGGAATTGATTAAAGTAATTTCAATGATTCTTTTAAAGATAGAAGAAAATGAGAATCTAAAAGAGCAGCAGAGGGTGGAGAACTTTGAAAAGAAAATGGCAGAACAAAAAAGGCTTAAAAACAGCAGTATGGGAAACAGAAAGTTAAAAAGTTTTAGAGACGAAGGAGAGAAAACAAATGAGTAAAATAATAGCAATAGCAAATCAAAAGGGTGGAGTAGGAAAGACTACAACAACATTAAATTTGGGAGTGGGTTTGGCAAGAGAAGGGAAGAAGGTCCTTTTAATAGATGCGGATCCTCAGGGAAGTTTGACAATTAGTGTGGGAATAAATGAACCGGATCAGTTAGATTATACCCTTGCAAATGTGCTTATGGATATAGTAAACGAAGAAGAATTGCCAGAAAATAGAGGAATAGTTAAACACGAAGAAGGAATAGACATATTGCCATCAAATATTGAATTATCAGGAATAGAAGTTTCTTTGGTAAATGTTATGAGTAGAGAACTGTTAATGAGAGAGTTTATAGAAAAGGTAGAAGATGATTACGATTATATTTTAATTGACTGTATGCCTAGTCTTGGAATCATTACAATCAATGCCCTTGCGTGTGCAGATACAGTATTAATACCGGTGCAGGTTTCATATTTACCGGTAAAAGGCTTGCAGCAGTTAATAAAGACAATCGCAAGAGTAAAAAGACAGATTAATCCTAAATTGGAGATTGAAGGAATTTTACTTACAATGGTGGACAATAGGACAAATTACGCAAAGGATATTTCAACAGCAATCTATGAAACATATGCATCAGATATTCCAATGTTTAATAGTAAAGTGCCAATGTCTGTAAGAGCAGCGGAAACATCAATTAAAGGTACAAGTATATTTAAACATGATCCTAAAGGAAAGGTAGCACAAAGCTATATGAAAGTTACAGAGGAGGTTTTAGAACATGGCAACAAGAGAGAAAATTAAATTAACAAGTTACAATGAATTACTTGGTGTAAACAACGATATGATTAGTGAAATAGATATAAACAAATTACATCAATTTAAAAATCACCCATTCAGTGTGGTTGATAACGAAAAAATGTTAGAGCTGGCTAAATCAATAGAGAACAATGGAATATTATCACCTTTATTGGTAAGACCTTTGGGCAATGGTGAATATGAAATAATTTCAGGGCACAGAAGAAAGAGAGCCTGTGAAATTACAGGAAAGGAAAAAGTTTCGGCAATTATAAAAGATATAAGTCATGAAGAGGCAATACCACTTATGGTTGATGCAAACTTTCAAAGAGAAGATACATTACCAAGTGAAAAAGCAAAAGCTTATAAAATGAAAATGGAAGCCTTAGCACATCAGGGAAAAAGTTCAGATGAAATGTCATCGGCAAAACAGATAGGACAGTTGGCAGGAATTTCAGACAGACAGGTTCAAAGATATATAAGACTTACGGAACTAATACCAGAGTTAAGCAAATTGGTGGATGATAAACAAATAACATTTGTACTAGGTGTAGAGATTTCATTTTTGAAAACAGAATATCAACAATTAATTTATGAAAACATTTGTAAAGGTAAAAAGGTAAGTAAAGACAATGTACGGATAATTAGAGAAAATCAGGAAAATTTGTCATTCGAAGAGGTAAGTCAAATACTCTTTGCTGACAAGGCAAAGGTACAAAAAAAGATATGCAATGTGACGCTTAAAGAAAACAAGTTGTCTGAATTTTTTGATTCGACTTACACGAAAAAAGAAATGGAGAAAGTAATCTATTCATTGCTAAAGGAATGGAAGAAAGGAAAGGATTAGTGTATGGCATTTGAATATTATTATGGAAAACAAGCCGACCAATATAGTTTCATAAAAGTACCTAAATTGTTAGTACATGATAAGGCTTTCATTGGATTATCAGTGGACGCTAAGATGCTATATGGTTTGCTTTTAGACAGAATGAGTTTATCTATGAAAAATGGATGGCTGGATGAAGAAAATAGGGTTTATATTATTTATCAGATAAAAGATATTATGAGCGATATGAATATGGCAAGAGCAACAGCTGTGAAATATCTGCAGGAGCTGGTAGATTTTGGATTAGTTGAAAAAAAGAAAAGAGGTTTGGGGCTTCCAAACATATTATATGTTAAAAGTTTTCTTGTGGAAAAAGAAAGCACAGAACAAGAAAAAACTTTGGGTGGAAGGTATACAAATACACCAGAAACACCGAAGAATACACAGAAGTTCAACAATTATACTTCAAGAAGTTCAAAAATTGAAACTCAGGAAGTTCAGAAATTGAACTACAAGGAGTTCAATAATTATACTTCCGGCAGTTCAGAAAATGAAATTCAAGAGGTTCAAGAATTAGACCCTAATAATACTAATATAAATAATACTAAAAATATTAATACTAATATCTTATCTTATCCGCTAACAGAAGGCGAAGAGCCAGATATGACAGGTGCAGATAATTGGACGCATAAAAAAGGGCTTAGTATAACTATGCCTAAAGCAGATAGGATGGGATGCGATAAGAAAAAATCTGAATATGAACTTTATATGGATTTAATCAAAGACAATATTGAATACGATGCATTAAAAGAACGTTATCCACTTGATGCAGAACTTATAGATGGAATAGTTGAAATGATGACAGAAGTTACAGTTAGCACGAATGATTATATTGTCATAGCGAGCAATTCGTTTCCGAAGGAAGTTGTAAAATCAAGATTTCTTAAACTTAATTTTTCACATTTAGAGTATGTTATGAGTTGCTTTAAATCAAATACAACTAAAGTGAAAAATATCAAAAAATATTTGCTGGCATCATTGTTTAATGCACCATCAACAATGAATGGGTATTATACAGCAGAAGTAAATCATGATATGCCACAGTATGCATCTAGGAGGTAAGGCTATGGATAGAGCAAAAAGTTTAGTGAAATACATAATAGCAATTATAATGTTTATATGCAGAGTGACAATTGCGGTACTGGGAAGTTTACTAAAGATATTTTTAGTATTGACTATAGCAGTATTTAAAATTGTGTTTTCTTTAATAAGAGTTGTAGAGTATAATTAAAGACAGTTATTTATAACTTGGGAGGTTTGCCAAATGATAAAAAAATTAAAAAGAACGCTTATAATTGTGGAAATATTTGTATTGATGATGGGAATTGGCACAAATATTCAGGTAAAGGCTGATACTTTGGGACAAGTAAAATCAATAAAAACAAAAACTAATTATAAGTATTATAAAGGCATAGTTAGTGCCAAGGATATGAGAAAAAAGAAAATTAAATACAAATATGGAATTAAAGCTTCATGGAAAAAGGTGAAGAATGCAAATGGATATGAGATATATGTTTACGGTGTTGCATCAAAGAAGTGGAGAAAAATTAAAGATACAAAAAAGACAAGTTATGTATTCACCAATTTATTAGAAAAGGACAAATTTAAATTTAAAGTACGGGCTTATAGGAAAATAAATGGAGAAAGAGTTTACGGTAACTGGTCAAAAAAGAAGACAATAAAAACAAATTCGGCACTTTATAAGATAAATAACAACTTTAAATTGCCGGGAAAATATTATGATAGATATGCAGCAGAACAGGCTTTTGTATTGCAGAATGAATATAGAAAAAGTGCTGGAAAACAAAGTATTGTTTGGTCAGATGTTTTATATGAAATATGTAAAGTAAGGGCAAAGGAACTTGTTAATGATTTCAGTCATAATAAATTTATAAGTACATCGACAGAGTTATTAGAAAAAAAGTATGGACTAAAAGATGGTGGAATACCATATGAGGGAGACGATGGTTATATACATTATCATATGTATGCAAATGCAGAAAATATTGCAATGGGGTATTACACATATAAGTCTGCTATGGAAGGATGGAAAAGTAGTCCGGGACATTATAGAAACCTCATAGACGAAGAACATAGAGCAGGTGCCATTGCTTGCTATAAACAAGGTGGAAAAACATATTGGGTAGCAATATTTGGTGGAGTGGATTTAGATAAGGAAATAAAAAAGTAATTAAAAATAACTTTGCGACATAATGTCGTGAAGTTATTTTTTGCTTTTACACTCCTGCTGAAATATAAATTTAATTTTAACAGCATGACTTTTAGGTAAAGTAGATAATCAATGTTAAAATATAATTGTCAGTAACCGGGAATGACAAAAAACAAATTAATAGATTAACGCCAAGATGAACTCATTATATGTGAGTTTTAGTCTTGGCGTTTTTTATTTTATCAGGAGGAAAGTAAATGTTAGGTAAATTAAAAAGAATTACAGCAACAATATTAGCAATTGCAACGGTAGTAACATCAATTCCTATAATTAATGTTGCAGCAGCAGGCAATGGAGAGAAGAAGCAGGCAGGTATAGTAACTCTTGGGAAACTTGGAACAGTAAATATCGGATCAAAAAGTGAAAGTGGAACATGGGTAAAAACATTAGTGGATGGAAATGATGTGTTTTGCTTAGATTTAGGAAAGGCATGTCATACCGGATACACCTACATTGCATCCAACAGTACAATATCAAGTGATAGTTCTAATAAGAAAAATGCTTTGGAGGCTAAAATAGGATATTGGTATGATCAAACAAAAACGCGTTCAAACAAGGCATGGGTGTATGCACAGTGTCTTATATGGGCTGTTGAAGAAGGCATTACAAGTGAAACCGGATTAAAGGATATCATTAAACAAGTTAAAAACAATACAGGATATTATGCAAATGATAGCCTTTATGCTGATATTTTTGAAGGGACAAGCGTAGTTAAGTGTACAATTACAAAATGGAAATATAGTGGAAAAACTGATAGTGATGAAGTTCAGGAACTAATGGAAATTGTAGGAAATACAAAAGAATACAAGTATACACCTATTAGTAAAAAAGATTACTACCGTCAGAGAATTACATTACAAAAGTGTGATGAAGATGGAAAAGAACTTCCACAGGTCACTTTTAGATTTACAGCAAAGAATATAAAACAGTTATATTCTTATCAGTACAATGGCTGGGGAGATTCTGTTAAGGAAGATGTAGATGATGATGCTAACAAATTTAGTCAGGAAGTAAAAACAGATTCCAAAGGAAAAATCGTATTTCGTTTTACATACGAACTAAATTCTAAGAGTTATTATTATGTGGCAGATGAAGAGTTAAAGGATATGTCATCAAGTGATAAAAAACAAATTAAGGACGAATTAGATGATAAGGGATATGATTATGCATCAGATTTGTCAAAAGCAGGAGCAGAAAAGTTAATAAAGAATGACATCAATGATCAGATGGATGATATCTCAAACAATTACGTAATAGAAGAAATCTCATCAGGCAATGACAACATCTTAAATTCATTTGTTGTTGATTCAGGTTCAAACAAGATTACAAGCCAGTCATCAAACAAGGTTACAGTAACACTTACAAAGGCTGATTCATGGAAGAAGAACAGTGATGGAAAGTGGCCCGAGACTGCAGAAGAGTCATACAGTAATTACAAGCTTGCATACAAGCCTGTTCTTAAGGACAAATACAAGAAAGTAAAAATGACTGTGTGGAAAAAGGATTCTGAAACAGGCAGTACACCACAGGGAGATGCAACATTGGAAGGCGCAGTGTATGGAGTATATTCAGATGTAGCATGCACAAAACTTGTAAAGTCATACAAGACCAATGCCAAGGGTACATTTGAAACAGACTATTACAGATGTGGTGTAAACATGTACTTAAAGGAAATTACACCGCCTGAAGGCTACCTTAAAAATGACAAGGTATACACAATCACAAAGGATGGTCAGCAGTTTACCAACGAATACAATTCGGCAGAAACACAGGTTGATGACGACGTGGTAAAAGGTGACGTATCAATTATTAAGGGAATGGGAAATGGTCTTGCAGGTATTGTTGCACCTGAAAACAAGGCACAGTTTCAGATTTACCTTGCAAGTGCAGGTTCATATGACAAGGCAAAGGCAACAGAAAGAGACATTCTTACAACAGATTTAACAGGTTATGCAAAGTCAAAGAAGATGCCATATGGAACATATGTGGTTCATCAGACTGTTGGAGCTACAAACACTGAAAAGTGTCTTGACTTTTACGTGAATGTGAAGGAAAACGGAAAGACATACAAGTATCTTTTAAACAATCCTGAATTCAATGCATATCTAAAGATTGTAAAGAAGGATTCAAAGACACATCAGACAGTTTTAAAGGCAGGAACAACATACCAGATTTATAAGGTAAATGAGGATGGCAGTGAAACTCTTGTTACACAGACATACAGCAATGGAAATGCAATTGAGGTTGTGGACAGATTTGTAACAGATGAAACAGGAGAAATCATTACTTACGAAAAATTAAAAGCCGGTACATACAAGGTTTATGAAATTGAAGGCCCGGAAGGATACAAGGTAAACAAACAGCCGGTGATGGTTGAGATTAACAGTAACTCATACAAGACAATGGTGGACAAGCTTGGTAAGGAATATCTGTATGCAGAGTGTGAATATTATAATGATGTGACTTACGGAAAATTTACAATAAATAAAATTGGTCCTGAATTATGCAAGAAGGACGATGAAGGTGATTCAGAAGAAAGTAAGGCAGATAAAGATGGAGAAATCAATAATTTAGTTAACACAGAAAAGAATGGTGCAAAGGGAAGTAATGCAGAGAATGGTGAAAATGAAACAACATCAGACTTATTTAATCCATTTAACTACAAGGACACATTGCTAAATGGTGTTGTATTTGAACTTACTGCAAGAGAAGACATCATGTCACAGGATAATCAGGGAACGGTATTGTTTAAGAAGGATTCAGTTGTTGCAAAAATTACAACAGGTGAAAAGGCAGAGTTTACAAATGATTGCAATGGTATCTGTAATTTTGTGTTAAACGATGACGGAACAATGACACTTAATGTTCCACTTGGAGAATACACTTTAAAGGAAGTAAAGACAAAGTATGGTTATGTTCTTCCAGAACAGTCATCCTGGGAGTTAAGTTTTAAATGGAATAACAAGGATGATGAGTATGTGTTTGACATTTCTGAAAACTCAAAAGATGGAAATATTGATATACACAATGACATGGTAAAGACAGACATTACACTTGAAAAGCAGGATTCAAAAACAAATGAACCTGTTGGAAATGCAAAATTTGGATTTTTTTCAAGGGATAATATTTACGACAAGAATGGAAATGTGATTGTTGCTGCAGGTGAAAAGATTGCAACAGTAACAACTGACAAGGAAGGAAAGGCGAAAATCCCATTTGATGTGCCTGTAATGGATGAAGGTTATGGAAAGACGGAAGGCAACTTAAATTCAGGAGATTATTATTTCCTTGAAGAAAGTGTTAGCGACAGTTATTACATTAACAGGGAAAAACATCAGGTACATCTTGAATACAAGGATCAGGAAACTGCAGTTGTATCAGCAAAGGCAGTGGTTAAGGAAGAACAGACTGAAACTGTAATCAGCAAAAGGATGATTGCATCATCAGTTGAGATTAAGGACTGCCATTTGAAAATCAGTGATGAAAACGGTAATGAAATCGTAAGCTGGATTACAGGTGACATTTCATCAGTTAAGTTAAATGAAAAGATTGGTGAGATGGGATATGATAACGTTCGTGTAGAAAACGGTGACGGTTATGCAGTTAAGATATACGGATTGCTTCATGACAGGGAATACACATTAACAGAAACAAAGCCGGCAGACGGTTTTGCAACTGCAAATGACATTACATTTAAACTTGTGGAAAGTGATGATGAAAATGCAAAGACAAAAGTACTTGTTAAGAATGGAGACAGTTTCACGGAGAATGTTGACAATCAGGTGATAATGTATGATGACACAACAAAGATTGAATTTTCAAAGACAGACATTACCAACGGAAAGGAACTTCCGGGATGCCACATGCAGGTAACTGAAAAGGATACAGGAAAGGTAATGGATGAATGGGTTTCATCAAGACAAAGTCATGTGATTGAAGGAAAGTATGCCGTGGGAAAAACTTATATTTTAACAGAAACAAAACCAAGATACGGATACGCAACAGCAACAAGTATTGAGTTTGCAGTAGCAGACAATGGAGATATCCAGAAAGTAAATATGGTTGATGACACAATCAAGGTTGAATTCAACAAGATTGCATCAGACACAAAAAAACAGCTTGGTGGTGCAAAGTACAAGGTATACGACAGCAAGGGCAAGAAGGTATATGAGTTTACAACCGGAAAGAAAGCTGAATTCATAGAAGGAATGTTTAAGGCAGGAGAAACTTATAAATTCAAGGAAGTGGATGCACCAGAACATTACAAGGTTGCAAAGGATAAGAAAATAAAAATTAAGGATACGGGAAAGGTTCAGAAACTTACAGTTACAGATGAAAGAATCCCTGTGGTACCTGACACACCACAGACAGGCATTAATGGAAGGACTGCAGGAATGGCAATTTCATTTATTTCATTATTGCTTGCACTTGGATGTTTTGCATGCGTAAGAGCAAAGGACAAGTCAAAATACAATTTCAAAAAGGAGAAGGACGATGAAGAGGATAATTAAAATATCTCTGATACTTCTTTTAGTGGGGATGGCTGTGATTGCAGCTGTCCCTTTTTTAAAGGAAAAAAGAGCAAAGAGAAAGTATGAGAATGATTTTAAGAAGATATGGGAGAGCGTGACAGAAAAGAAGTTTGATGTAAATGATCTTGTAAAGAAAAACAAGGACTGCATAGGATATGTGGAAATACCGGGAACAACCATAAATTACCCTGTTATGCAGACAAAGGATAATCCAGATTTTTATTTAAATCATGATTTTAACAGGAATTACAGTTTTTATGGAACACCTTATTTAAGTGCATACTGTGATGTGAAAAAATCAGACAGCCTGATTATTTACGGACATAACATAAACGGAGGAAAAATGTTTGGAGCATTGGAACAGTATAAGAATAAAGAGTTTTTTTACAAGCACAAGAAGATATATTTTACAACGGATAAAAAGAGGGAGTATGAAGTGTTTGCAGTGATGAGTGTTAACATACATGAGTTTGAATACTGGAAATTTGTAATGGCAAGGAATAAGGAAGAGCATGATGAGTTTGTTGACAAGGTGGAGAAGCAAAGTTTGTGGAGACAGGGGAATAAACCTAAGTATGGGGAGCAGATGCTGATGTTGTCTACTTGTGATAATGGGAAAGGGGATGATTGGAGAATTGTGGTTATAGGAAAAAGAAATATGGCATTATGGTAATAGGGATGTTTAGTAATAATAGAATTTATATTATAATAAAAGTACGCTCGTCTGCGTACAATGATAATAAAAAAATATGCTATAATTATTTTGGAGGTACGAATTATTGAAAGAATTTGCAAACAACTTAAAGAAACTTAGAAAAGAAAGAAATATGAGCCAAGTCCAGTTAGCTAATATATTTGGCATTTCAGTTAAAACAATACAGAATTATGAACAAGATAGAAATGGTATGGCCCCTACACTTCCCAATCTTATGATGTTGGCAGATATTTTCAGTGTTACGCCTAGCTATTTATATTATGGAGGAGATAAAGAGATGTATATGGATGATTTATTATTTGAACTTGCACAGTTGTCTACTGAATCAATAAAAGAGATTCATGACAGTGAAGCAAGCGGGGGTAGTTTACCAAAACTATCTATTTCTAACGCTATTATCAATAAAATTACATATAAATGGAATAAAGATGTAGTTTTACCTAAAAGAGGATTTTATAAATCTTATGTAGAGCAAACTATTATAAGATATGCACAAAACCGGAAGTTTTGGAAAGAAAAATTTGAATTAATTTAAGCCATATATTTAGAGCAACATTGGAAAAGCAAATATCCATTCAAGATGATATTTTTATTATATCATTTAATTACAAGAGGTAAGACATATGGATAGGAAAACAATAATAGCAGAAAGTCTTAACTATATCGAGAACAACATAAAGAATAAAATAACCATTGAGGAAATAGCTGGTAATATAGGTTATACGAAATTTTATTTTTCAAGACTATTTAAACAAGAAATGAAAGTTTCTGTTATGGAATATGTCAGGGAAAGGAAAATGATATATGCAACCAGAGAAATATTAAATGGAACCAAAATTCTCGATGTGGCAATTGAATATGGTTGGGAATCGCACGGTGGATTTATTAAAGCTTTCAAAAGTTATTATGGTTTTTCACCTTCACTCTTGTATGCAATGAAATTAGAAATAATGCATTTTGGAGGTGGAGATATGAACAATTGTAACTTTTATAAAATAATGGATGGACATTTATCAAAAGAAGAACTGTTCAAAGTATTGCACGAAAAAATAATAGAACATGGATATGATAATCAAAAACTAAATAATATTTATAATTTCTGTCAGAGTATATATGGAGGCAGAAAAAGATATTCGGGTGATGATTATGTAACGCATTTATTAAATGTATCTTTGTTGCTAGTGCAAATGGAAGCGGAAGAAAGTGTCATTTATGCAGGAATGTTTTGCGATGTTTTTAGAAAAACTAATGTAGCAATTGATGAGTTAAAGGAAAATTTGCCTCATAGTGTGGTGCAGATTTTAATAAGATTAAAGGACTACGATATTGAAAAAGTAGGTCTTGAAGATGAACAATGTGCTGTTATAAAGATTGCAGAACGACTTCATAACATGAGAACTATAGAGTATATGGAAGAACGAGAAAGACAAAAAAGAGCAAAAGAAACAATAGCAATATTTATGCCTATTGTAAAGAAATTGCAAGATGACAAATTAATAAGTGAGTTAAATGAGATTTCGATAAATTGTTTAAAATAGGAATTATATGCAAGTCGGTTTTGTGAATTCAAAACCGGCTTTTTCTTTCAATAGCTAAATGTATATGATAATATTATAAAAGAATAAGAGTTGTGAATCTAAAAATAAGCAGAATTGCATAGTATTTGCAATATCGAATACTATTTGGAGAAATAATATGTTAGGAAAGATTGTAAAAGTTACGGTTGATAGACCAATGGGGACATATCACCCAAAGCATAAAGATATTTATTATCCGATAAATTATGGATATATCGAAG
This sequence comes from Eubacterium sp., assembly GCF_057858645.1. Lineage (NCBI taxonomy): Bacteria > Bacillati > Bacillota > Clostridia > Eubacteriales > Eubacteriaceae > Eubacterium > Eubacterium sp. The sequence continues at coordinate 9,927 of NZ_DBLZZO010000010.1, read as the reverse complement.
GCATAATGGCATCTGATGGAGAAGAACAAGATGCTTATATATTGGGTGTAAATAAACCGGTTGAAGAATTTACAGGGGAAGTAATTGCGATAATTCATAGGTTAAATGATGTTGAAGATAAATGGGTTGTGGCACCAGAAGATGAACTATATTCTAAAGAACAGATAGAAGAACAGGTACAGTTTCAGGAGAAATATTTTGAGTATGAAATAGAATGTGCGGAAGAGTAATTCGTAAAGGAAATTTGTACAGATTACATCAAGAAATATATCTGTCTGATGCAAGAAAGATTGTCTCGGAAAAATGGAAAACGGTTATTAGACATCCTATGAAAAAAGATTTAGATAAATTACATATAGTCATTAAATTAGAGGAGAAAGAATATGCAGAATATGCAAGATTGTGGATTTACAAGAGAAAATAAATGGTTTAGATATCGTGCAGCAGCAATAATAATTGAAGAAGATTGTGTGCTATTTGCAGGAAATGAAATAGACGATTATTATTACTCAATCGGTGGTGGAGTTCATATGGGAGAAACATCTGAGCAGGCAGTAAAAAGAGAAGTGCTTGAGGAGACCGGTGTAGAATATGAAATCGACCGTCTTGCAGTTATTCACGAAAATTTCTTCAATGAAAATCAGGGAAGTTTAAAAGGAATGGATTGCCATGAAATATCAATGTACTATTTGATGAAGCCTAGAGGAATAAAACAGCTTAATAGTGATAGTTATAGCCAGGGAGTAAGAGAAACAATGCATTGGATACCAATAAAAGATTTGGATAAATATAAAGCGTTTCCAACTTTTTTGAAGGAATATCTTAGTAAGGAACATATAGGAATTGAACATATAATTACGGATGAAAGAAAATAATATATTTTCAAAAATAGTCAGAAATCAATAGGCATTAGTACAGAAAAAGATTTCTTACAGTTAGCTCATATGAGATGGGAACATAAAAAAGAAGATGATGCTATATATGGGGAGGATAATATCAAAGGAATAGAGAGTGATGAATTTATAAAAGAATATATAAATTTCTTAAAAACAGAGAGCGTATATAAAATATTTGTAATGGAAAAGAACAAACAAATAATTGCAACAATGTTTGTAACAATGATTAGAAAAGTTCCAAAACCCAATAAAAAAGAATCGTATATAGCATATTTGACAAATGTATACACTTTAAAAGAGTACAGAAATCAGCGAGTAGGAACAGAAATGTTATCTTACATAAAAAATTACCTGAAACAAAACAGATGTGAAAATATAATTGTGTGGCCAAGCGATAAAGCTATTGAATGGTATGTAAGAAATGAGTTTAAATCGGAAAATGAAATTTTAGAATGTGAATTATAGTATGGTTGTATAAGTCAGGGAGAAAGAAAATGAACATATTAGTAATAGGTGGAACAAGGTATTTTGGAATACATATGGTTAATAAACTTTTAGAGCAAGGTTATAATATAACAATAGCAACAAGGGGGAAAACACCTGATTCATACGGGGACAGAGTAAAGCGCATCATCATTGAAAGAACAAATGAAGAGAGTATGCGAAAGGTATTACAGGGAAAATATTTTGATGTGGTTATTGATAAGATTGCATATTGCTCGGATGATATCAGGTATGTTATGGATTATGTTGATTGTGATAAATACATATATATGTCTAGTACATCAGTTTATAATCCAAAACATATGAATACTGTAGAATCAGATTTTAATGGATACTCTAATGATTTTGTGTGGTGTAACAGATTTGAATTTCCATATGAGGAGATAAAGAGACAGGCAGAGTATGCATTATGGCAAAAATATTCAGATAAAAAATGGATTGCTGTCAGATATCCGTTTGCAATAGGAAAAGATGATTATACGAAAAGACTTCTATTTTATGTAGAGCATATGATGAAATCAGAGCCTATGTACATAGATAATATAGATTATCAAATGAGTTATATCCGTTCGGATGAAGCAGGAGAGTTTATCGCATATTTGGTAGATAAAGATATTGATGGTGCAATTAATGGAAGTTCTATAGGAACTATTTCACTTCGGGAGATAATTGATTATGTGGAAGAAAATACAGGAAAGCATGCGATTTTAAGTGATGATGGAGAAGCTGCACCCTATAATGGGGAACCTGAATATAGCATAAATACGGAAAAAGCAGAGAAGATAGGATATCATTTTTCTAATTTAAAAGAGTGGATATATCAATTATTGGATTATTACATTGAAAAGGTAAACATGGGAAATTAGTCTCGTAAAAACTTTTATATAAGGAGAAAATTTATATGATAGGTTTAATAGTAGCCCGTTCAAAAAATAATGTTATTGGAAAAAATGGAAAAATTCCGTGGAAAATAAAGGGAGAACAAAAACAATTCAAGGAACTTACAACAGGAAATGTTGTAATAATGGGACGAAATTCATACGATGAAATTGGTCGCCCGCTTCCAAATAGAGAAACGATAGTTATTTCGAATACTAAAAAATATATAGGTGAAAATCTTCATACAGCATCTAGTGTAAAAGAGGCTATAGAATTTGCAAAAGGAAAAGATGTATATATAGCCGGTGGTTATGGAGTATACAAAGAAGCCATACCACTAGTGGACGTAATGTACATTACTGAGATTAATATAAATGTAGAGCAAGGGGATGTCTTTTTCCCAGAATTTGATGACAATAATTTTAATATATCTATTGTAGAAACATCTGAAAATAATGAACAGTTTATAAGAAAAATTTATAGAAGAAAGAATAAGCAATAGTAACTTCCAGTTTTATTAACGATAATAAGGAATTAGACGGGTAAATTTTAAAATGTTAGAAGAGATGGAAAATATTAAATATGGAAATTTAGAAACTGCAATGGAATATTGTAAGAGAAATCGAACAGAGGAATGGATACAACAATTCCTTCGTTGTGATGGACATAATGTTGCGTTAGCAGATGGATTGTTAATAGAAGAACGATTCTATACAGGAATAGTTCAGTTTGATATTACTTTATTACATAATATTAAAGAAGGCGCTCCAGAGTATTTAAGTAAAAAAGATGATATGGATTATTTTTTTAGTATAGTTGATGAGATGGTCGAGTCTACAGCTTATTGGAATCCACCACCACTTATTATTGAGTTTAGAAGTGACAATGGTTTTTATGTATGCGATGGAAGACATCGATTGGAAATGTTTAGACAAAAGAATGTAAAAGTTATTCCGGCAATTGTGTGGACAACAGGAAAAGATGATTATGAGAAATTAAAGGAGATTATAAAATGTTAGAAATTTGTTCTAAGTGTGGAAATCATGAATGGGATAAGGAGGTTGATGGAAATACAATAAAATGTCCCAAATGTGGTTATAAATGGAAATTTGAAAAGCTACCCATATATTTTTTGACTGGTTGTAGTGGAGTTGGAAAAACAACCACAGCAATTGAATTACAAAAATTAACAGATGAATATGTTATTTTGGATGTAGATTGGCTGCGTAATGTTGCCTGGCCACAAAATGATGAAGAAGAAAATAATTTGATAGAGCAGATTTTTTATTTGACAAAGGATATTTCTCAAAGTAAAAAAGCAGTAGTATGGACAATGGCTGGTGGCTTAGATAGGCTTTCTCGCGCTTATGGAAAAAGATTTTTTTCGGAAATAAAAGTTTTAGCACTTACGGCAGAATCAGAAACTATTAGAAAGAGAATGACTGAAGGAAGAGGTATAGATGATGCCGGTTGGATTCAGAGTTCAGTAGATTATAATAATTATTTCAGAACCCATGATATTCTGGATGATACAAAGTATGACACGTTAGATTGTACTAATGGAACTCCTGCAGAAATTGCACGGAAAGTCCTTGAATGGTTAAGAAAGTAGTCGCTGAAGATGTAAATTTTATCGCTGAAAAGAAATCAATAAAATCCAAATTTCAGGGACGTAAAAGTCGGAATTTGTAGAAGGGTGCATGTTACAAACAATAATGATATTTCCAGAGCTTGACAATATTGATTAACCCACATATTACGGTTGGCAAGTTAGACGATGCACAATCACTTAATAAAGTTTTTGAATATATTAGAGAGTCATATTAGAAACGTAGATGACAACTTCTAGATAATATTATTTGTAACAGTATAGTAAATCTTATGAAGCATTATTTTATCATCCTAACTGTAATTTCCCACAAAATTTAACACTCCTACTTTTAGGTAATTACCCATCTCCATGATATTATATATCTATCAGAAGCCTAGGACTGATACATAACAATTTAATAAGCAAATTAAGAAACGCCAAGAATGAACTTAGTGAGTTAAGTTCATTCATTGGCGTTTTTCTTTTTGCAAAATTCATATTAGCAGGAGGAAGACAAAATGATGAATTACGAAGAATTCAAACAGAAAGTTCAGAATGAATTTAAAAATTATCTTGGAGAGGAATACAAGGACGCAGAAGTATTTATTAGAGAAGTAACAAAGGTTAATATGCAGGTAGATCAGATGTCATTGTTAAATCTTCCGGGAAATGATTTTGCATCACCTTCAATATCATTACAGAGCATTTTTGAGAATTATGAAAAAACAGGTGACTTTGAAGGTGTTATGGAAGCATTAAGCGAAACTTTTAAGGAGGCTATTGAAGGCTTTGAAAAGTCACCATTAAACAATGGATTAGATTTTAGCAATGTAGATAAAAATATTATTTTTACATTAGTAAACGCAGAGCAGAACAAAGAACTTCTTGAAAATGTTCCACATAGGAAATTTGAAGATTTGGCAATTATATATCGTTGGAATGTAGGAGTTGACAGCAATGGTTTATACACCAACATAGTGACTAATGAATTTGCTGAGAAAATTGGAAAAAGTGAAGAAGAATTATATGGTCTTGCAAAGGAAAACACTAATAGGATTTTCCCGTCAGAAGTTAGAAATATGGCTGAGGTTATAAGTGAAATTATTTTTGGAGAAGATGGTGAATTATTGCCGGAAGATGAAGAATTCAGAAATATGATGACAGAAACACCGGATGACAAATCAATGTACGTTATTACAAACAAGTCAAAATTGTTTGGTGCGGCAGCAATGCTTTATGAAGAAAATTTATATGAGTTATCACAGCAGCTTGATTCGGACCTTTATATATTGCCATCATCTACGCACGAGGTGATTGCTATTAGTGACAAGTTTGGAGATGCCAATGAGCTCGCAGATATGGTTTATGAAATCAATATGGATCAGGTAGACCTTAGTGACAGATTGTCAAATCAGGTTTACCACTATGATAAAGAAGCAAGAACATTAAGACTTGCAACAAACAAATTTGAAAGAACAATCTCTGATGATATTAAGGAAAAAACACCGGAAATTGAAGAGGGAAAGGCTAGGTAGAAAAATGGATAAAAAAATCGAGGTTAAAGAAATTGAAGATGTGATTGAAATAATTAAGAACACATTACAAGGCTTAAAGGAAGATGAGGAAGTATATATAAGCGTTGAGGTGATAAAACATGGAAAAAACAAAGTTGAATAAAGTATCTATTAGATTGATAAATGATGCACCACTTGTATCAGATGAACAACTTGATACGCCTAAAAAGGCAGCAAAAATTGTAGGTGATTTTATTAGAAATATGGATAGAGAAGTGCTTTGTGTTGTTAATTTTAACTCAAAATTGCAACCAATAAATTTTAATGTGGTAAGTGTTGGAACAGTCAATCAGTCATTGGCTGTTCCAAGGGATATATTAAAATCAGCAATACTTTCAAATGCAACAAACATAATGATTCTGCATAATCACCCAACAGGAATTTTAACTCCTTCAACAGAAGATATAAAAACAACTTCGAAACTGATTGATACTTGTGACATGATAGGAATTCCACTTTTGGACCACATTATTGTAGGTCCCAACAGAGATGAATTTTTCAGTATGAAAATGAAGGAAGTTGTTAAGTTTAACAAAAGTGTAAATTATGAGGTTAGTCTGGAATTCTTAAAATTTAAAGAACCTAATTTAAATCAGCTGACAGAGAAAAATAACAAATTAGCCAGATAGAGGTTTTAGGGTGCGGTCATCCTATGGATGACCCTGCGAAGCAGGAGCACGGACCGAGCCGATATGCGAGATGTAAAGGTTTTAGGATTTCTCCTAACAAGAATGCATTTGTAGCTACAAATGCGTATCTTGCAATATACATACCCACTACCTGTCTAGCTAATAATACAAAAAATGAAGAAGGTGATTGTATTGAAAAAGAACAACAAGGATATTACAAAGCGTGTACGTCTTACAGAAAATGAATGCAGAAAAATTATGAAGGAAGCTAAAAAGAAGAATATGAATTTTTCAGCTTATGTAAGATATGCTGCAAAGCTTGATAAGAATATGGATCCTGAATTTATAAAAGCAATTTATAAGTTGGCAAATGAAATCAACTATATAGGTCATAACATTAATCAGGTTGTAAAAAACAATAACAGTAAATTATATTCTGAAATTGACAAGGCAAGATTAATGGAATATATGAGAATTTTAAACGAAAAAGTAGAAAGTCTTTTAAAACAGAATGGCTATAAGCAAAATTCTTCATATTAATCCACATATGAATTCGGAAAGTTATCATTTAAAAACCGGATTAAATTACATTACAAAAAGTGAAAAGACTATGAATGGACTTTATGTGGGAGCTGTTAATTGTATGGTGGAAAATGCATATGAATGTATGCGAACTACCAAGGAGATATATGGCAAAACTGATAAGAGACAGGCATATCATCTTATCATTTCATTTGAAGAGGGAGAAACAAATCCTGAGACAGCATTTGAAATAATAAAAGAGTTTGTTAACAGGTATTTGGCAGATAATTATGAGGCTGTTTATTCAGTACATAATGATACCGACCACATTCATGGTCACATCATCTGGAACAGTGTGAGATTCACAGATGGTTACAAATACAGATACGAAAAGGGCGACTGGGAAAGACAGATTCAGCCGTTAGTGGATGAAATTTGTGAGAAATATGGACTTCACACACTGGAACAAAATAAAGCTAAAGATGATGAAAAGGAATGGGATGTTTCTAAAAATGGTCCGTTTGTTTGGAATGAGCAGATAAAAAAGGATGTTGATGAATGTATTATCGTGGCAGCAGACTTTGATATGTTCATACAGATGATGGAAGAAAAAGATTATACGATAAAGTATGGCAAGTATATTTCCGTAAAGCCAAAAGGAATGGAGAGGTTTAGAAGGCTTAAAACTGTGGGAGAAAACTATTCGGAGAAAATGATTAGGAAAAGAATATCACAGAAAAGTATAGCTGAATACAAACATATTGATATGCCAAAAGAACTAAGGATTAAAAGTTACAGAGGACATATTAGAAAGAAAAGACTCACAGGATTACAGAAACAGTATTTTGCCATACTGTATAAACTAAAAAAGATTAAGAAGCGTTCATATTCTAATAGCTATAAATATAAGGATGACATTAAGAAGTTGAATATATTGCAGAAACAATATCTATTTCTTTCAAATTATGACATAGAGACTATGGAGGATTTAGAAAAAGCACAGGAGTTAATAAAGGCTAAGATTCAGACAACCAATAAGGCAAAAAAGATTTTGATAGAGGAAAATAGTAAGCATGAAGAAATCTTCAAAGCAGTAAGAACGATTAAGAAAGAAAAGCAGGCAGCAGCATTTTATAAGCTGGGAGACAAAACGTTTGAAAAACAAAATAATCTTGTAGAAGAGGCAAGAAAAATTTTAAAATGCAAAGAACTTACTTACAAGGAAGCGGAAAAGTTAGAGGCATACTATCAATCGTTAATTGATGAATGCAATAGAACAATTAAGAAATTAAAAAAAGATATGAGAATATCTTACGGAATCTTAAAAGACATTAGATACAGAGAACAGAAAGAAACTTTACGACATGATGTCGCAAAGCAGGAAAAAATAACTTCACGACACGATGTCGCAAAGTAAAAGAAAATAACTTCCCGACATAATGTCGTAAAGTGTGAATGGAGGAAAAGATGGGACAGGAGTTTGAATGTGCATATAAGAATGCACAGAACGAGAGAAAGAAATCTGAAAGATTAAGGATTGAAAAAACGGAGGTACCCAAGAAAAAATTTGGATTATTAAAAAAGGTATTTTTATCAAAGAAATACAATGACAGTCTTGTAAGAAAATTGTCAGCAGGAGAACTTACTGTTGCACAATTAAAGCAAATTAATAGAGCAATCAAAAGTGGTCTTTCAGACAAGCAACTTAATTCTATTATAAATAGTAAAAAAGATGCTAGTATAATGTCTGTGATAATAGACATTGCTATAAATGTTAATAAGATGAATCAGAAAGAGGTGAAATGTTAATGGCAGATGAAATCATGGAAGCAATACAAATGTTAAGGTTTGGATATGATGGTATAAAGTTAGGATTAGATGTAACAGGTTTCTCAATAAGAGAGGCAAAAAATCTAACAATATTCATTGTTGGACTTTTAAATCATGAGAAAACACAAGGAAAAACAAGTCTTAAAAAGATGCTTAAAAATAGTGGTAATCTTCAGGTACTTCAAATAAAAGAAAAAGACGTAAAGGAATTTGAAAAACTGGCAGGGAAATATGGAATTTTGTATTCAAAAATGCCGGATATAAACAAAGGTGATGGCATGAAAGAATTTATCTTTCCGGTGGAGGCAACTCCAAGGATAAATGCATTGATAGAAAAACTAGGTAATGGCAAGCTTGAAGATATTGCAGAATATGTAAGAAATGGAGATGGAAACTGCAAGAATACAATGGACTATCTTAAGAAGAAAAAATTATTACCGGAAGCACCAGTATCTGTTACAGCAGAAAGAAAAAAAGAAATTGTAAATGCAGAAAAGAATATTAAGTATAACGAGAATATTAATGACCTTGAAAAAACAGATATTACAATTTCAAAGAATCTTGTTGAAAGTGAAAAAAGAGATTTATTCATAACAAGAGTACCGGGAACGTTTGGAGAAAATGTTAAATATCTTACTATAAAAAAGGAAGACATAATAACAATAAATGGAGGAAAGACATTTCTTACATTTTTAAACAAAAATCAGGAATATGAACTGCTTGATAAAAATAAGAAACCGGCAGGAAAAATGCGTGGTGAGGAATTAAGGGACAACTATTATGACAAAGTTGGAGAAGAGATAAGAAAGAGAGCGAATAAGCAAAGGGACAAAGAAAGACAGAAAAAAGAAAAAGTGAAGAAACATCAGGAAAGGGAAAGTAAGCCTATTGCAAAAAAGAAATAACAAGATGTTAGTTCCTTTTCTTATTGCAGGAGAACTTTTTGTCTTATTTATTTCATACATTATAAGTGGTGTATGGAAAGAAGGAATGGATGTAATAACTTTACTTAACAAGGTGAATGAAGCATTAGGTCATCCATTTAAAATTTATTGGACTGGACATAGTTTAAAGGCTATGATAGTCGGAACACTTATTTATGCAATGGCAGTACTTTTGTATATTACAAGCAGGAGAAATTTAATGCATGGTAAGGAGTATGGTACTGCAAGTTTCGCAAACATAGATCAGGTAAATAAGTCTATCAGTGATAAGTCTGATGAGAAAAATCGAATACTTAGCAAACACGTAAGGATGAGTACAGATACTAAAGTTACAAAGCTAAACAACAATATGCTTGTAATCGGTGGTTCAGGTGCAGGTAAAACATTTTATATTGTAAAGCCAAACATAATGCAAATGTTACCTAAGGGTTCGTTTATCGCAACAGATCCAAAGGGTGGTGCGAAACGTTCCATAGTGAAAAGCTATGGCACGATTGCAACTAATAATTGAATAAAAAAAATAGTAGTAAATCGGAGAACTAAACACACGATATGTCG